>JBLINN010000085.1:0-14064 GCA_047639325.1 Paracoccaceae bacterium
GGTATCGGCCTGCGCTTCGGCCAGTTGGGTAAACCATTCCAGCGCGCCAGTGCGCACCAGCGCGCCCATCACGATAAACATCGCGGCAATGGTCCACGGCGCCGGGTTTGACAGCACCTGCAGCGCGTCATCATAGGGCAGCAACCCCAGCGCCAGCATCGCCGCCGCCCCAGCAATTGCCACCACCTCGGCCGGGTATTTCTCGCGCATGAACAGAACAAACATCACGCCAACGACACACAGTGTCAGAATGGCAGTGCCTGTTTCGGAAAGCTGTAAAAGCTGCATCATATGGCCTTGTTAATCACAATTAGGGCAGTGGCCGACGGCCTGACGCCTAGTTTCCTAGATTGCGGCGTCGGGGGCAAGCGTATCGTTCGGGCGCGGCTGCACCAGAAACACCCCAACCAGCATCAGCCCTAGCGCCGCCCATATATAGGGCGAATAGCTTTCACCCAGCAGGAGCATCGCCCAGAACACCCCAAACCCGGTGACCAGATAGCTGACCTGCATCGCAAAAACCGCGCCGGTCCGCCCGACCAACCATACATATCCCGCATAGACCAACACATGCACCACCGATGAAATCACCAACGCCCATTCCGGCGCGCCCCAAGGGCGGATCGGGTCAACATATTGGCCCGTCATTATCGCCAGCGGCAAGGTAATCACCGCCCCAATCACAGACGCGCCAAACAGCACCTGAATGGCGTCCAGCCCATGTGTTCCCCATTTGGCAACAAAATTGCCCTCGAAGGCATAGAAAAGCGGCCCCACCAGCGCCAGCGGAATCCAGGCCAGCATCGCCGCATCGGGCAGGCTTGCCTTGGGCACCACCAATAGCGACACCCCAACCAGCCCGGCCAGCAGGCCAACGAAACGCTTTAAGCGAAACCGTTCCAGCCGCAGACCAAGAGCAATTGGAAAGGCGATCATCGGGATCAGTGACATCAGGATCGAAATCACCCCGGCAGGCAGATGCGCCACTGCTTTGTAGGAAGACGCATTTGGGATAACCGTGCCGATCAAGGCGATAACGGTAAAAAACACCAGCGACACGCGGGTCAACGGCAGGCCGGTGCCTCGGATCAGTGTCACCAGCCCCATCAACACGGCGCCAATAACCAATTGCCAGAATATCAGCCCAAACACCCCATGCCCGGTGCTGACCGCAATCTTGGACAGCGGCAGGGTAATGGCCCAACCCGCACCCAGAACGATCAGGATGCCGGAATAAATCACCAAGTCTCGCCGGGTCACGGGGTCGCCTGTTCCAGCCGTCCGCCTACACGCACCATCTTGATGCTACGGGCCACCCCGGTGCGATCATCAGTGTCAACAAACACCCCCGACAGCGTCGCCTCGCCCAATGCCGGGGTGAACCGCGCCTTGGGCATGCCCGTGATGAATCGGCGCATCGGTTCGGCCTTGTCCATGCCGATTACCGAATTGTAATCACCACACATGCCCGCATCCGACATAAACCCGGTGCCGCCCGGTAGAACCTGCGCGTCGGCGGTGGGCACATGGGTATGGGTGCCGACCACCAGACTGGCGCGTCCATCACAATAATGGCCCATCGCCATCTTTTCCGAGGTCGCCTCGCAATGCACATCAACGATCACCGCCTGCGCCAACCCGCCGCGCGGATGCGATTTCAGGATCGGCTCGATGGCCGAAAACGGATCGTCAAACGGGCGTTTCATGAACACCTGCCCCAAGACCTGCGCCACCAACACCTTGCGCCCGCCCGGTGCGTTGAACAACCGATACCCTTTGCCCGGCGCGCCTTTGGCAAAGTTCACCGGGCGCAGGATGCGCGGTTCGGACTCAATGAATTGCAACATGTCGCGCTGATCAAACGCATGATCGCCCAGCGTCAAACAATCGGCCCCCGCTGCCAGCAGCACCTTGGCATGGACCTCGTTCAGCCCCATGCCGCTGGTGGCGTTTTCGCCATTGACGACGACAAAATCCAACCGCCAGTCCGTGCGCAGACGTGGCAGGTGTTCCGACACGGCAGCGCGCCCGGCGCGGCCCATAACATCACCCAAAAACAAAAGTCTCATGCGCCTGTCCTAGGGGGCTGCAGGACCAAGGACAAGCGTCAGAACTCGCGCAATAAAAGTTTTTCGGAAAACTTTGGAAGTTATCCCCCTTACATACGGTACGTCAATCCCCACCTATATTGTATGAAACAGACAAACGTCCGCCAGTTCTTCGCTCAATTCCCCTCAGACGAGGCTTGTCTTGAGCATCTATTCAACGTCCGCTTTGGTCAAGGTCACGAATGCCCCAAGTGTAAGCGCGCGGCAAAGTGGTATCGGTTGCAGTCCGAACAGGCTTTTTCGTGCCAATGGTGCGGCCACCATCTGCACCCGATGGTTGGCAGTATCTTCGAAAAGAGCCGGACGCCGCTGCAACTGTGGTTCTATGCGATCTTCTTGTTCACCACGACCCGCAACGGTGTCGCCGCAAAGGAACTGCAACGCCAGCTTGGCGTCACCTACAAAACAGCTTGGCGCATGGCGGGCCTGATCCGCAAGCACTTGGCTACCGTAGACGGTGACGAAACACTTGGCGGTCGGGTTGAAGTCGATGAAACTTCGTTGGTGGATATATGCCGGGCGGACAGGGCGGCAAAGGTAAAGCCATTGTGATGGGGATGCTGGGAAAAGGCGGCGATGTAATCACACAGGTAATCCCCGACCGCACGGCCAAGACCCTGATGGGTGAAATCCGTGAACACGTTGAACCCGCATCTGAGGTCCACACAGACGGGCATAAGGGCCTGCGCCGCTAACCAAGTCCCAGAACTTCAAGCACGGTACGGTCAACCACCTTGAGAAAGAGTATGTCAGCCCGACGGGTGAAACGACCAACTCTATCGAAGGGTTCTTCGCGCAGTTGAAGCGCACGATTGCCGGAACCCATGCCAGCGTATCAGACAAGCATCTGTGGAAATACGCCAAGGAGTGCGAGTACCGCTTCAATCGACGGATGAAGCCGGAATTGATGCTTTCGGAACTGCTTTCCCGGTTCCCGGAGATGGACGGCTGATCACAGCGTCCAGCTTGTCGAGGTCGCCATCTGGATCGGCCTTATGTTCCGCGATGAAGTCTTCAATCTTACTGTTCTGGCGCGCGCTTTTTAAGTTCGTCATTTTCTTCCACCGCCTTCCAGCGTTTTGCGAATTCAGTTATGGACCGTTTGTCAAACTGTAGATCAGAGTATTTCAGATCGTCAGCAGCCACAATTGCGTCTGAATGATTGGTTTCATCAATACTTCCATTCTTTATCGGTAGCGGCAAAGCCCGCCTTTTTTCTCCCCCGACATGAATGCCAGTCACTGTTAGCGGCCACCCGCTATCCATTCCATCGCGGACATAGGCCAGAAAATATCCGTTTGGATCATCCCAGAAGTCAATTATTCCAGCAATTTCCCCATTCGTCTTGATGTTGTCCCTGAAAACCTTTCGCGCCTGATCTAAAGGTAGCCAGGTATTTTCCAGACCAAACATGCATCTAAAGGGCCGCTGGCCTTGGACAAACCCGATCAACATAATTGCGCCGCCAACTACAAAAATAAGCAGCCAATTGTTGGCAGCCCATTTGGGGTTCATTCCAAATGTAACTGCCCCTAGCATAATTTCGAAGCCAAGGATGATAGCATTTTTACCCACATCGCTTTCATCTCACGACTCCCTGCAAGAGTCGATACGTATGCTGAGGGGCTAAACCCCAAAACTTTTAACAAAAGTTTTTAAAAAAAATCTGCGCTAGGCCGGAAAGCTTAGCACCCGGGTTTCGGTCACCAGCATATCCAGCGGCTGATCGGTTGCCTCCAACGGCAGATCGTCAGCTTGTTGCGCGTCATAGGCAAACCCGATGGCCAGCGTCGGGCGGGTGCGGCGCAGGCGCTCTAAAGTGCGGTCATAAAACCCGCCGCCATAGCCCAAGCGCCCGCCAGTGGCATCAAACGCCACCAACGGTACGATCAGTATCTCTGGGTCGAAGTAACATTCTTCTGCGGGTACCAGCGCGCCAAACGGGCCGTCTTTCATAACCGCGCCCGGCTCCCACTGGCTAAAGCGTAATGGCTGACCCGCGCCGATAATCACCGGCACGCCCACTGGCCCATGGGCTGCGGCCTCGGCCATTGCGGGCAGTGGATCAATCTCGGTTCGGATCGGCATATAGCCCGACAGCGGCACGCCGCGATAGCCTGCCAACACCTCTGACAAGCGCCCGGCGGGACCGGGATATGCCGCCGCATGGGCCGCTTTGCGCCGTACAAAACCTGCCGCGCGCGCGGCGGCCTTTACCGCAGAAAGGTCGCTCATGTCAGCACCACCGCCGCCAACCCCAGAAAGGTGAAAAACCCAATGACATCGGTGACAGTCGTCACAAATGTCCCCGACGCCAGAGCCGGGTCGACCCCCAGTTTGTCCATCATGATCGGCACAACCGTGCCCGCCAGCCCGGCCACAATCATATTGACCATCATAGCCGCCGCAATCACATAGCCCAAAGCAGGCGAGCCGAACCACACCAGCCCGACAATCCCCATTGCCACCGCAAACACCAACCCATTGACCAAACCCACCAGCACTTCGCGCCGGATGACCCGCCAGACATTGGCCCCGGTCAAATCCTTGGTGGCCAGCGACCGAACCGCCACCGTCAGCGATTGGGTCCCCGCATTGCCGCCCATCGAGGCGACAATTGGCATTAACACAGCCAAGGCGACAAATTGCGAAATCGTGGCCTCGAACTGGGCAATCACCAGCGAGGCGAGGATGGCGGTCAGCAGGTTAACAGCCAGCCACGGCAGGCGGCGGCGACTGGTGGCCACAACCGTGTCTGACAGCGAGCTGTCGCCAACCCCGGCAAGGCGCAGAATATCCTCTTCATGTTCTTCGTCCAGAACGGCCATCGCGTCGTCGATGGTGATCACCCCAACCAACCGCCCGTCTTGGTTCACCACAGGGGCCGAAATCAGGTGATATTGGTTGAACGCATAGGCCACGTCCTCTTCATCCTGGGTGACCGGGATGATCCGAAATACGTCTTCGGTAATGTCTTTCAACGCCACCTCGCGGCGCGATCCCATGATTTTCCCCAGGGTCACATTGCCGGTTGGATGCATGCGCGGATCCACCAGGATCACATGATAGAACTGTTCCGGCAGACCGTCCGCATGGCGCATGAAATCAATAGCTTCGCCAACATTCCAATGTTCAGGCGCCATCACCACCTCGCGCTGCATCAGACGCCCGGCAGAGCTTTCGGGATGCGCCAGCGCCTGTTCAACCGCCGCGCGATCTGACTCTTCCAGCGCGTCCAGAATGGCGACCTGTTGCGGCGCTTCCAGATCCTCGATCAGATCCACCACATCGTCGCTTTCCAGACCACGCACCGCCAAGGCCAGCACATGCGGGGTCAAGATGCTGATCACTTCTTCGCGAACCGCATCGTCCAGCTCCGACAGTATTTCACCGTCAAATTCACGATCATACAGCCGGATCAGCCGCGCCCGGTCAAAAGCGTTGATCTGTTCCAGAAGGTCGGCGATATCCGCCGCGTGCAGCGGCTCCATCAGCTCGGTCAGTTGCGCCTTGTCATCGATATCCACCGCGTACAGGATCGCGGCCACAGCCCGGCGGGTCAGACGATAATCTTCGCTGGGCGCTTTGGTGTCTGGCTGGTCTGGTCCCGAATTCATCTGCTACCCTCTCGCGATTGCGGGCAAAATAGAAGAAGCTGCTAGCGGAAAACAATGACAATAGCGCAATTTACCGCAAGAAACGGCGCGAATAGTTTGGGGGGCGGTTTCAGGCCGACCAAAAGGAGACCAACGCATGTCCGATGACACGATCCTGAAGGGGCAGGTTTTGTCCTATGCCACCTCGCCTTTTGATGGCGACGCGCCCGGCGCGGCCCGTATTGACGAGGCCGTGGTGCTGTGCGGCGGGCGGATTGTGGCTGTGGGCGGGTTTGCCGACATGTCCGCCAGCTATCCGCAGGCTGACATTGTTGATCATCGCGACCGCTTGATTATGGCAGGGTTCATCGACGCACATGCGCATTATCCGCAGACCGCGATGATTGCCAGCTGGGGCAAGCGGCTGATCGACTGGCTGAACCTTTATACGTTTCCCGAAGAGATGAAATTCGACGATCCCGCCTATGCCGCCGAGATTGCCGCGCGCTATCTGGATTTGACGACCGCCAATGGCACCACCACCATGTGCAGTTTCTGCACCATCCATCCCGCCAGCGTTGACGCGTTTTTTACCCAAGCACAAGCGCGCGGGCAGCGGGTGGTAGCGGGCAAGACCTGTATGGATCGCAACGCGCCGGACGGGCTGTGCGACACGGCGCAATCGGGGTATGATGACAGCAAGGCGCTGTTGCAGCGTTGGCATGGGGTGGACCGGATCAGCTATGCGATCACGCCGCGGTTTTCGCCCACCTCAACGCCCGACCAGCTAGACGCGATGGGGGCGTTATGGGGCGAACACCCCGATTGTCTGATGCAAACCCATCTGAGCGAGCAGATCGACGAGATCGCCTGGGTCAAATCGCTGTTCCCAGAGGCACGGGATTATCTGGATACCTATGAGGCGCATGGGCTGTTGGGGGCAAAGGGGCTTTATGGTCATGCGATCCATCTGGAACCGCGCGAACGCGACCGGCTGCGCGAGGTTGGCGGCGCTTTGGTGCATTGTCCGACATCGAACACCTTTATCGGGTCGGGCTTGTTTGACATGGGCGGATTGATGGCCGAGGGGCAGCGTATTGGGTTGGCCACGGATACTGGCGGTGGGTCGTCGTTTTCGATGCTGCGCACCATGGCGGCAGCTTATGAGATCGGGCAGTTGCGCGGCAATGCGCTGCATCCGGCGCAGTTGATCTGGCTGGCCACGGTTGGGTCGGCGCAGGCGCTGCGGATGGATGGCGCTATCGGCAATATCGCCCCGGGGATGGAGGCGGATCTGGTGGTGCTGGATCTGGGATCAACGCCCGCAATTGCCCAGCGGTCGGCGCAGGCGCGTGACATCTGGGAGGCGGTGTTTGCGACGATCATGATGGGGGATGATCGCGCGATTGCCGAGGTCTGGATTGGCGGGCGGCGGTTTTGAACGCGCCCGCGTTGCGGGCGCATGCCTCCGGCGGGAGTATTTACGACAAGAAAAAGCGCAAAATCAAGATTGCAGCGCGCAGGCCAGTTTGTTTTGCCGGGTGATGATTTGGGGCAGGTTTATCGTGGTGATGTCGCCATCCCGCACCACCTGACGGCCTTCGACAAACAGGTGTTTGACGCGGGTTGGGCCTGCCAGCAATAGGGCCGCCGGGTCCCAGCTGCCAGCGCTGTCGATGCCGGTTGTGTCCCATATCGCGATATCGGCGCGCTTGCCCGGCTCAAGGCGGCCACAATCGGGGCGGCCCAGCACGTCGGCGCCGCCACGGGTGGCGATTTCCAGCGCTTCACGGGCGCTCATGGCGTCAGCGCCATTTGCCACGCGTTGCAGCAGCATGGATTGGCGCGCTTCGGCGATCAGATTGCCGACGTCATTGCTGGCCGAACCGTCGACGCCCAGCCCAACATTGACGCCTGCGTCGCGCATGGCGCGCACCGGGGCGATACCGCTGCCGAGGCGGCAGTTGGAACAGGGGCAGTGGGCAACGCCGGTGCGGGAGCGGGCAAACAGATTGATTTCAGTCGCGTCCAGTTTAACGCAATGGGCGTGCCAGACGTCCGGGCCGGTCCAGCCGAGGTCTTGGGCGTACTGGCCGGGGCGACAGCCGAATTTTTCCTGTGAATAGGCGATATCTTCGTCGTTTTCCGCCAGATGGGTGTGCAACATCACGCCCTTGTCACGCGCCAGAAGGGCCGCATCGCGCATCAGCTCGCGGCTGACAGAAAACGGCGAACAGGGCGCGATGCCGACCCGACACATGGAGCCTTCGGCAGGGTCATGAAAGGCGTCGATCACCCGGATCGCATCCGTCAGGATATCGGATTCGCGTTCTACAAGACTGTCGGGCGGCAGGCCGCCATCGCTTTGGCCGATGCTCATCGCGCCCCGGGTGGGGTGGAACCGCAGGCCGATTTCGGCGGCGGCGGCGATGGTGTCGTCCAGCCGCGATCCGTTTGGGTAAAGATAGAGATGGTCCGAGCTGAGCGTGCAGCCAGACAGCGCCAATTCGGCCAGACCTATCTGGGCCGACACGAACATCTCTTCCGGGCCAAAGCGCGCCCAGATGGGATACAGCGTTTGCAGCCAGCCAAACAGCAGCGCGTCCTGCCCGCCGGGCACCGCGCGAGTCAGTGTTTGGTAAAGATGGTGATGGGTGTTCACCAGGCCCGGCGTCACCACGCAACCCTGTGCGCTAACGGTGGTGCCTGTGGTGGTCAGACCACTGCCGATCTGGGTGATCACGCCATCGCACATCAAGATATCAGCGCCGTGCAACTCGCGCCGCGTGGCATCCATTGTCAGGATTGTATCAGCATTTTGGATCAGGATTTCGGGCATTTCAAACCTTTCACACTTCATCTGGCCCGCTTCAGTTAAGAAGTGTGAATAGGCACCAACGGAAAACGGGCAAAGAGTTTGGCGCTGGTTTCATCATAGCCCGATGGGCCGGCTGGCTCAAGCTTGACGCAGAATCTCCAAGGCGGCGGCATGCAGATCCGCATTGGCAGCGGCCAGAACCCGCCCGCCCTGATGCGCCGCCCCACCTTGCCAATTGGTGACAATGCCGCCAGCGGCCTCGATAACCGCGATGGGGGCCTGAATGTCATAGGCGTTCAACCCTGCCTCAATCACCAGATCAATCTGACCTGCGGCCAGCAGCGCATAGGCGTAACAATCCATGCCATAGCGGGTCAGTTTGACCCGGTCCGCCACCGCATCAAACCCGGCGCGATCGGCCTTGGTGCCAACCTCGGGGAAAGTGGTGAACAGGATGGCCTGATCCAGCGCCGGGGTGGCGCGCACCTTTAGGGGGGACACGCCCATCGGGCCGGTCATTTCCGCCAGACCCGGCGCCCCGACAAAGCGTTCACCAGTATATGGCTGGTCGATGATGCCCAGAAACGGGCCATCTGCACCCGATAGCGCAATCAAAACCCCCCAGGTTGGCGTGCCGCTGATAAAGCCGCGCGTGCCATCAATTGGGTCCAACACCCATGTCCGTCCGCTTGTGCCCGATTGCTGACCAAACTCTTCACCCCAGATGCCATCATTAGGGCGTTGGTCAGCCAACACCTGACGCATCGCAGTTTCCGCTGCACGATCAGCCACCGTGACCGGATCAAACCCGGCTGCATCCTTGTTTTGAGATTCCAGCCCCGGCCTGCGGAAATGCGGCAAGATCGCGGCGCGGGCCGCGTCTGCCATCAGGTGGGCAATGTAAAGGTCATCTGGCGCGGTATGTGTCATCCCTTTCAGGTGCCACCCTACCGCGCCAAAAGCAAGTCAAACGCGTTACACCGCGTCGGTCAGGCCACGTCGCTAAGGACGCGCGCCAGTTCAAACAGACGGCGACGCTGATTTTCGGGGATCGCATAATAGGATCGCACCAGATCCAGCGCCTCTTTGTCGCCCATCAGATCCGGCGGCACCATCGACTTTTCAGCCTCGTCCTTATGGGCCTTATCCAGCCCTTCGAAGAAAAAGCTGACGGGCACGTCAAGTGCGTCGGCAATGTCCCATAGGCGCGAAGCGCTGACCCGGTTTGCACCGGTTTCATATTTCTGGATTTGCTGGAATTTGATACCAACCTGTTCGGCCAGTTGTTGCTGCGTCATGCCGGTTAGCCACCGACGGTGCCGCACCCTTTTACCCACATGAACGTCTACCGGATGGGTCATACGTCTCTCCCTGTTTTTACTTACTATTGCCCGGTTCTATAAGAATGGCGTCGGACTCTCCAAAAAGAAGGTTGCGCCATTCCAAGCCATCGAAATTCCACCGATGCGACCCGAACCGCACCACAGCGGGGATATTACGAGCTTTTAGGTTGAATTCAAGTAGGTTGATTCCCGTCGCTTGGAAAAAAGCCAGAGGTTGTGCCGCTTCCTTCCAGAAATTACCTTCCCCGAGGGGAGCATTGGCATATGGCGCCGCAAATCCTTGATCTGTAATCCCGCATGGTTTGACAAAAGGGGGATTATCCCGGCTAACTATCTTAAAACAAAGGCAGGACTATGCAAGCCTATCAGGTTTTACACATTGGTAAACCGGCCGAGATGGTCACCCTTCCGGCCCCCGATCCCGGCCCGGGACAGGTGCGGCTGGATATGCGCGCCTGCGGGCTGAATTTTGCCGATCTTTTGCTTCAAAAGGGCACATATCAGGAAACCCCCGAGGTTCCGTTCACCCTGGGGATGGAAGGATCGGGCGTCGTTACCGCGTTGGGCGAGTCGGTTGACGGCCTAAAAATTGGCGACCGGGTGGCGGTTTTTTGCGGCCAGGGCGGGTTGGCGGAACAGGGGGTTTTTGATGTGGCCCGCACCCTGCCCCTGCCCGAAGGGATCAGTTTCGAACAGGGGGCGGCGTTTCAGATCGCCTATGGCACGGCGCATATGGCGCTGGACCATTGCGCGCGTCTGCAACCGGGCGAGACCCTGTTGGTGACAGGTGCGGCTGGCGGCACCGGGCTGGCGGCGGTTGAAATTGGCAAGCTGATGGGCGCGCGGGTGATCGCCCATGCGCGCGGGGCCGACAAGCTGACGGTGGCCGGGGCGGCAGGGGCTGATTTTTTGATCGACGATTCAGACGATTTGCGCGCCCGGGTTTTGGAACTGGGCGGGGCGGATGTGGTCTATGACACCATCGGCGGCGAGGTTTTTCGCGCCGCTTTTCGCGCCACCAACCCCGGTGGGCGGCTGTTGCCTATCGGCTTTGCCAGTGGCGAGGTGCCGCAAATCCCGGCCAATCATCTGTTGGTGAAAAACCTGACAGTGATTGGGTTTTACATTGGCGGCTACATGAAGTTTCACCCAAAAGTCGTTGCAAACAGTCTGAAAACCTTGCTTTCCTGGCAGATTTCAGATCGCCTGACCGCGCATATCGGCCACACACTGCCGCTGGATCAGGTGGCCAAGGGCATGGATTTACTGCGCCAACGCAAAGCCACCGGCAAGGTGGTTATCACCATCTGACGCCCGCCTCAGCCCCAACGGCGTTACCAACCGGCGCTTTGTCCGGCCGCCACTGTCTGGGCGCGATCCCAGACCAGTCGCGCCAAGGCATAATCACCAATGGCGATCCCACGAAAAATAAACGCCCGGCGGGCAGCGTTCCCAAGGGCAACCTGGGCGGAGCCGTCCAGCAGCGCCCTCAGGTCGCCGGTCACCAGATCGGGCGAGACCATTTTTTGCGGGCTGGCGCGTTCTTGTTCTGTATTGTCGATGAAGATAGCGCCAAAGGCCGACATACTGTCCGGCTTCCAGGGCAAGGCCAGATCGGTGATTGCGGCAAAAGCGCCGGGTTTCAGCCAGTGCGCGTCTACAAACGGGTCAATGCCATGTGTCAGCGTGACCGAACTGACGATCAGGTCGGCCTCTTCCACCGCGGCACGGGGCGTGTCGCAAACGCGGCTGTTCAGCCCCATGTCATCGGCCATCACACATAAGCGGTCAATATTGGCCTGGCCCCGGCCATATACACTGATCCCGGTCAGCGGGAACAGCGCGGCAAAGGTTTGCAGGTGACTGCGCGCCTGCACGCCACTGCCGACAAAGGCGATCTGTTGCGCCCCCGGGTTTGCCAGCCGCCGCGCCGCGACGCCGCTTAGGCCCGCCGTGCGCATCCCGGTGATCCACCCCGCCTGCATTATCGCCAGCAATTGACCGGTCTCGCTGTCCTGCACCATAAGGGCGCCGTCGACCCCGGGACGGCCCCGGGCCGGATTGCGCGGGCTGACCATCACCGACTTGACAATCGTCAGGTTCGGATCGTCACCAGTGGCCAGCGTCGTCATCATATACCGCCCGTCCCCCGGCAGCAGCGCCGATTTGGGGCTTGTCAGGATGTCGCCGAGTGCTTCGGCGATAATCGCCTGTTCGATAGCTTCGACAATATCAAGAACCGTCAGCCCCAACCCGCTAAGGGTCTCGTCCGATAACACAAGAAACTTGTCCGATTGCTGATCTTCAGGCATCGCTACCCAACCGCTTTCAGATGCGCTTGACCAAACCCTTCAAAGGTCCGACGGATCAGTTTGGCCAGCTCCAGCGCGATCTCGTCGCGTCCGGATTCACCACCATATAGATTGATCATATACGCTGGCAGTTCCGGCAAGGCGCCACCGTGGTCTATTCTGGCCAGATGCGACGGTTCGGTGCCTTTTAGCATGGTCTGAATCGCCAAATCGGCGGCCACCATGGCCTCGATTGCATGATCGCGTTCGGTATCTACAATCATATCCCAGGCGGTACCGGCATTATCCAGCACATCGATCACCTTGGGACGGAACAGACATTGACGGCAAAAGGCCAGTCGCAATGGCGACTGCCGCCAGGCCGACCCATTTGGCGCGCCGATCCAGACGAGCGGCAGTTTCGAAATCGTTTCACTGTCTGGTGTCGCCATCGCCTCGGTGGTCAGGATCAGGTCACATTCGCCCTTGGAATACTGCGCTTTTAGTTTGGTGGAGTTGGAAGAGACCAACCGTACCTTGACCCGTGGGAACAACGTATTAAAGCGCTGCAAAACCTGCGGGATCAGCGGGTAGATAATATCGTGCGGCACCCCCAAGGCCACCTCGCCTTCAAATGCCTGATCGGTCAGGCGGCCAATCAGCTCGTCGTTCAGCGCCACCATACGGCGCGCATAGGCCAGCAACTGATCGCCCGAAGCCGTCAGCGCGATGGTGCGCCCCGACCGGTCCAACAGTTCCAACCCCAGAATTTCCTCTAGCCGTTTCAGCTGCATCGACACGGCGGATTGCGTCAGGTGCAAGAACCCCGCCGCCCGCGTTACGCCGCCTGAATCAGCCACCGCCACAAAAGACCGCAGCGTTGTGATGTCGAGATTTCGCATAAATCACAATCCTTGATGGTTCATCGCACAAACATTCGTTTTCAATATGGAACACACTTCTCCATATACATCAAGGAAATTGATCGAAACGTACCAAACCATCACACTCCCCGGAAAGGACAACAGACATGACCTTGATTGACGCAACATACCACGCCGCCCTGCCCCGCCGTTCGGCCATTGCCACCGCAAAGCAGTATTACAATGTCTGGAGTCAGCGTCAGGCGTTGAAATCGCTGGACGCCGCCGCCTTGAACGATATCGGCATCACCCGCGTACAGGCCGACGCCGAAGCAAAGCGCCCTGTCTGGGACGCGCCGGTCAACTGGCTGCGCTAGGCAATATCCCCTTGAAATCTCACGTTTGACGGGCTGCATACTGTGCGGCCCGTCTTTTTTGTCGCGTTCGACGAATATTCCTGACGGAAACGCTTGAAAAAGCCGCAATCTGCCCCGATATTTAACGGGAACGTCGCTGGGATCCTCAGCGGCCACGTTGACTTGAATGGAGACCAGGGATGGCTGAATTCGACACAATCCGGACAGTAGCCGGTGCGCGCTCTGCCGAGATTGACGAGGGGCTGCGCGCCCATATGAACAAGGTCTACGGCACGATGTCCGTAGGCATGCTGATCACAGCATTGGCGGCTTGGGCCATTTCGGGCCTGGCGGTTACTGACGTGCCAAACGGCTATCAGATTGGCACAGGCACATACCTGACCGATTTTGGCGTCACTATTTATACCTCGGCCCTGCGCTGGGTAATCATGCTTGCGCCGCTGGCCTTTGTCTTTGGCCTCAGTGCGATGATCAACAAAATGTCCGCTGCCACCGCGCAGCTGGTGTTTTATGCCTTTGCCGCCACCATGGGTCTGTCGCTTAGCTCGATCTTTCTGGTCTATACCTCGACCTCGATCACCCAGGTGTTCCTGATCACGGCAATCGCTTTTGCGGGTCTGTCGCTGTATGGCTACACCACCAAAAAGGACCTGTCCGCGATGGGCACG
>JBLINN010000086.1:0-13988 GCA_047639325.1 Paracoccaceae bacterium
TAATGGTGCGCGGTGAACCCCGCCATGTTATTGGTTACCTTAAAGATTTTCTGTTTGACGAGGCCCAGGCACGGGCGCCAGTGCGGGCCTTGTCGGGGGGTGAAAAGGCGCGGTTGTTGTTGGCGCGGTTGATGGCACGCCAGAGCAATGTTTTGGTGTTGGATGAACCGACCAATGATCTGGACGTGGAAACGCTGGATCTGTTGCAGGAATTGCTGGGCGATTATGACGGCACGGTGTTGTTGGTCAGCCACGACCGGGATTTTCTGGACCGGGTGGCAACCACCACAGTGGCGATGGAAGGCGATGGCCGCGCGGTGGCTTATGCTGGTGGGTGGAGCGATTATTTGGCGCAACGGCAAGGGCCTGCGTGGGAAAATGACGGAAAGTCAAAGACTTCCAAGTCGAAAGCCAAGCAGCAAGCAACCCCGAAATCCGGGTTGTCCTTTACCGAAAAGCATCGGCTAGAGGCCTTGCCGGGTGAAATTGCGCGGCTTGAGGCCGAGATCGCCAAGCTGGAAACCCTGATGGCTGATCCACAGCTGTTCACCCGCGAACCTGTGAAGTTCCGTAAGGCGACCGAGGCGCTGGTGCAGCGTCAGGACAAGCTGGCCAAGGCCGAGCAAGAATGGCTGGGGCTGGAGGAGAAGGCGGAACAGGGCTGAGCCCTTTTGTCCGTTTTGTACCCGCTCACCAACCGTAATTGACCGTTTTGTACAAAAGAAAAGCGGCCCGAATCCCACATTACAGCAGGGGTTTCAGGCCGCCAATTGGTTAACGCATCAGCGCATCCGAAGCGCGCCGTCGATGCGGATTACCTCGCCGTTGAGATAGCCCATTTCGACAATGAAGCCGGCCATCCGCCCGTATTCCGAAGGATCGCCCAAACGGGTGGGGCAGGTGACGTCAGCGGCAAGCTGATCCTGTGCCTCTTGCGGCAGGCCCATCAGCATCGGTGTCAGGAAGAGGCCCGGCGCGATGGTCATCACGCGAATGTTGTCGCGCGCCAGATCGCGGGCCATCGGCAGAGTCATACCGACGATACCGCCCTTGGAGGCGGCGTAAGAAACCTGGCCCTTTTGCCCTTCATAGGCCGCGACAGAGGCGGTGTTGATGATCACCCCGCGTTCGCCGCCGGTGTCGGGGGCGTTCTTGGCCATTTCGGCGGCGGCGAGACGGGCGACGTTGAAGCTGCCCACAAGGTTAACGTCAACCGTGACCTTGAAGGTCGAGAGTGGCAGCGGGCCGTCGCGGCCCAGGGTTTTGCCGACGGTGCCGATGCCCGCGCAGTTCACGGTGGTGGTGATCTTGCCCATCTTTTCGACGGCCAAAGCAACGGCGGCGGCAACAGAGTCTTCGCTGGTGACATCGGTTTCGGCGAAATAGCCGCCGATTTCTTCGGCCACTTTGCGCCCACGGGTGGTGTCGCGATCCAGAATGGTGACTTTGGCGCCTTGGGCAGCAAAATGGCGGGCGGTGGCCTCGCCCAGACCGGACGCGCCGCCGGTGATGATCGCGGCAGTGGTGGACAGTTTCATGGGGTATGCTCCAGCGGAATTGATATGAACGAGTGTTCAAATAATCATGCGCGGTGGGCGCTGTCCAGTGGTCAGGCGGCGCAAGTCATCAAGGCGTGGTCCAGTGCGGCAAGCGGGCGCAGGCTGTGGCCCAGCGGTGGCCACCACAGCCATGTGCCCCCCAGGGCACGGGCCTGCGCACCTGCACCCAGTTTAAAGCGGGCGAGACCGGCGGCGTCTTCGGTGTTGATCAGGCCCAGATCAAGGCGGTCGTGGCCTTTGGCGGCCAGCCAGCCAGCGGCGTGCCACAGCAGCAGGGTATGGGCCGACAGCGCACGTCCGGCGGGGGTGGTGTGGCCGATGTGATAGCTGGCGGCGCCCCCATGACGCAGAAACAGCATGGCGGCGATGGGGGCGCGCGCCTGAAAGGCGGTGAACAGTTTTGCCTGACCGGGGTTTTCGCGGGCATAGGCCAGGGTTAGCGCCGGGGGCCAGGCGCGGTAACCGCGGGCGTGTTGCTGGTTGGCATCGGCCTGCAGCAGCCAGTGGGCCGGGTCGATTGGCATGTTCTGACGGGTGATGCGCAGGGTATTGGCCTGCAGCGCGGCCTCGGCGCGGGTCAGGCGGTTGCGCCATTTCTGGTGCAGTGCAGCCCGGCGCAGGGCGATAGGCGGGCGCAGGTCAATTTCGGCGACAGTGGCGGGCGAGACCAGTGGCACCGCGCCGATGCGGGCCAATTCGGGGGTGGGGTGATCGGGGGATATCAGGATCGGGGTGCGGTGTTGTTTGGCGCTGATCAGCTGGTCGGCCAGAAGAGCGGCCGAAGGGATAGCAACGCGGGCCAGCATCGCCATGGGAAGGCAGTGCCACAGCGTTTGGCGCAGAAGGGTCAGCGGTGCGGGGCCGTCCAGCACCAAGGGCGTTTGGCCGCAGGCGCGCAGGGCGGCGACGAAATTGGGGTGTTGCTGCAAGGCAGGCGGCGGCAGGGGGTTTGGGGGGGTGTCGAACATGGGTGCATTAACCCGCGATAAACCTAAAGCGTGGTTAATGCGGGGATGAAGAGTTTTCCCTTGGTTCAAGGTGTCGCCGCTCCGGCACCACGGATGACAAAGGCGGCAGCGTTATTGCTGGCGCTTGCGATATCGGTGCCGGTGTTTGCTGTTCTCAGTGTGGTGGACTGGCTGTGGCTGTGAGGCGGTTAAGGCCGGTGGGGTCGCAGGCACCGCCCGGTTTGGGTGCCCTTGCAGGCGGGTATTGGTGGCGAATCGGTTTGCAGTAGCCAATGCGGCAGGCAATTGCGTCGGTTGCCTTTTATGGGAATGACATCGCATCCCAGCCTTGCCGCTGTATTGGCCGCCGACATAGCCGGGTATTCGCGCCTGATGGGCGAGGATGCGATGCAGACTTTGGCGGCGTTGCGCCGCTTGCGGGCGGAACTGTTTGGGCCGGCTGTGGCGGGCAATCGCGGTAAGCTGGTCAAAGCATGGGCGATGGCTGGATCGTGACCTTTGCCAGCGCCGTGGATGCGGTGACCTGCGCGATGCGCTTGCAGGACAAGATGGTGCTGGAGCCGCTGATCAAGCTGCGCATCGGCATCCATATCGGCGATATCACCCATGAGGACAAGGATGTGTTTGGCGACGGTGTCAATGTGGCGGCGCGGCTGGAGTCCTTGTGCAAACCGGGCGGGGTGACGATCTTGGATGCGGTTCACGGCGCGCTGGATGGCACGTTGCGCCCGGCGTTTGATGATGGCGGCGCGCAAAGCCTGAAGAGCATCGCGCGGCCGATGCGGGTGTGGGCGCGCGGCGGGCTGACCGGGGCGGCCGAGGCAGTGGAGCATGACCGCAAGGCGGGGTTTCCGGTTCTGGATATTCTACCGGTTGCGGTGACGGATACGCGCGCCGACCTGCGCGATCTGGCAAATGCGCTGACACACGAGCTGGAAACCTATCTGGGATCGCTGCGCTGGTTGCGGGTGTCGGTCGTCAAGGTGCCGCGCGCCGGGTCGATCACCCTATCTGCCGATCTTGGGGCCAGTGGTGACCGGTTGCGGCTGGAAAGCCGGGCGCGCAGCCCGGATGGCCGGGCGATCTGAAGCGGGAAACATGACGGCCAGCTGGGCGATGTTTTCGACTGGCAGGACAAGACCGGATCGGCGGTGGCATCACAAGCGGTTGCCGCGATTTGCGCATGGCAAACCACCGTTCTGGAGGCAAAGCTGCAGGCGGATTGGACCTGGCAGGACCGGGTGGTTCATGTGATGAGCAATGGATCAATGGAAGCCAAGTTATTTGCCGCCGGTCTGCACAGCCTGTCGCAGGCGATTGCGATGTCGCCGCCGTCCAGCTACCCTTGCGAAATCATGCTTGCCCTCGTCGCGTCGGCGTCTTCGCTGGGCTATAGCGATTTGGTTGCTGACTACAGCCCCCAGTTTGGCGCATGGAGCAAAACCGCGCTGGAGCTGTCGGGGCGGGCGTCTTCGTCGCGCATCTTGCTGGCGTTTTCCGGGTATGTACGCAGCGGCGATTCCCTAAAGGCGCGTCAGGAGTTGAGCGCTGTTTTGCGGGACCTGCCGTTTGATCCGGATGTTCTGGTATTTGGTGGATACCTATCGGCCCGGCGTGCGGTCCGGCACCGGGGCCAGTTATGTCCAGATGGGGCGGTTTGAGGAGGCGCTGAGCGAAATCGACGAGGCGATCCGGTTGGAGCCGTCGTATACTGCTGCGTATCGCTGGCGCACGGCGGCACTGGCGCAACTGGGACGTTTGGAAGAGGCGCGCGAGGCGCTGGCCGAGCATGACCGTTTGTTGCCCGGCCAGACAATTGCGATGGTCAGGGATGGCCGCCGATACGCGGACACGCCGGGATTGCGGTATTATTTCGAGGGCCTGCGGATGGCGGGGATGCCCGAAGACTAAAGGTGCGCAGAATGCACACCCTACGATTGCAGTTGCACCAACGCGTGGCGCTTTTTGCCCGCACTCAGCTTGATGGGCGACGACAGGGCGGTGGCATCCAGCATCAGGCTGGAATCTGTCAGCGGGACATCGTCTAGCCGGGCGCCGTTTTCGGCGATCAGGCGTTTGGCCTCTTTTCCCGACTTGGCAAGGCCGGATTTGACGATCAGTTGCACGATCGAGATGCCATCGCCGATATCGGATGCGGACAGGGTCAGCGTGGGCAGGTCATCGCCCACGCCGCCTTTTTCGAAGACTTCACGCGCGGTGGCCTCGGCGGCGGCGGCGGCGGCGGGGCCGTGGCACAGGGTGGTGACCTCGTTGGCGAGGATGATCTTGGCGGCGTTGATTTCCGCGCCTTCCAGCCCGCCCAGGCGGTTGCATTCATCCACTGGCATTTCTGTATAGAGCTTTAGGAAGCGGCCCACATCGGCGTCGGTGGTGTTGCGCCAGAACTGCCAGAAATCATAGGTGCTGCGCATATCGGCATTCAGCCAGACCGCGCCATCGGCGGATTTACCCATTTTCTTGCCGTCTGACGTGGTCAGCAGCGGGGTGGTCATGCCAAATATCTGGTGGTCCAGCACCCGGCGCGTCAGGTCGATACCGTTGACGATATTGCCCCATTGGTCCGACCCGCCGAACTGAATCAAACAGCCATAGCGGCGGTTCAGTTCAAGGAAATCATAGGCTTGCAGGATCATGTAGTTGAATTCCAGGAAGGACAGCGATTGTTCGCGGTCCAGCCGGGATTTCACCGATTCAAACGACAGCATCCGGTTGACGCTGAAATGCCGCCCGATGTCGCGCAGGAAATCCAGATAGTTCAGATCGGCCAGCCATTCGTCATTATTGACCATCAGCGCGCCTGTGGGGCCATCGTTATAGTCAAGGTATTTGGCGAATACCTGCTGGATACCGCTGATATTGCTGTCGATCTGCGCCGAGGTCAGCAGCGGGCGCTCGTCGGCGCGAAAGCTGGGATCGCCGACTTTGGTGGTGCCGCCGCCCATCAGGGTGATCGGCTTGTGCCCGGTCTTTTGCAGCCAGCGCAGCATCATGATCTGGATCAGGCTGCCGACATGCAGCGATTTGGCGGTGGCGTCAAAGCCGATATACCCCGGGACAACGCCGGCAATAAGGGCGTCATCCAGCCCCTGATAATCGGTGCAATCGGCAAGAAAGCCGCGTTCCATCATGGTTGCGATGAAATCCGATTTGGGGTGGTAGGTCATGACTTGCCTCAGGTTTGAATTGCGAGGCAGTGTATAGGCGTCAGGCAAGCAAAGGAAAAGGCCATGAATAAGGCCATCAGCAAGACTGGGGTGGTACGGGCCCTTGGCGCGATGAGTGGGACGTCACTGGATGGGGTGGATGCGGCGGTGGTTGAGACCGATGGTGTGCGCATTTTTGGGTTTGGCGAGACCGGGTATCGTGCGTATTCAGAGGCAGAGCGGGTCGTGTTGCGGGACGGTTTGGGGCAATGGGTTGGTCCGGCGGTGGATGCGGCAGCCGCAGTGGTGGACGCGGCGCATTGCGATCTGTTGGCGGGGTTTGACGGTGTTGATCTGGTGGGGTTTCACGGCCAGACACTGGCGCATGAGCCACGCGGGCGTGGCACCTTGCAAGTGGGTGATGGCAGCGCATTGGCCGAGGCATTGGGGCGGCCTGTGGTTTGGGATTTTCGCAGCGATGATGTGGCGATGGGCGGCGAGGGTGCACCGCTGGCGCCGTTTTTTCACTTTGCCTGTGCCAAGTGGATAGGCGCCACCGCGCCGGTGTGTTTCCTCAATCTGGGCGGGGTCGGCAACCTGACTTATGTCGATCCGTCGTTTGATGGGCCGGAAGAAGATGGCGCCTTGCTGGCTTTTGACACCGGTCCTGCCAACGCGCCGGTCAATGATCTGGTGCAGGCGCGGCTGGGGGTGGCGATGGATGAGGGCGGTGCGTTGGCGGCCCAAGGGACTGTGGAAACCGGCGCGCTAGAGCTGTTTCTGGGCGAGCCATATTTTGCAAGAATGCCGCCCAAGTCGCTGGACCGGAACGATTTTGCCGAGATGATCGCGCTGGTCGGCGAGCTGCCTGACAGCAACGCCGCCGCCACGCTGATCGCGATGTGTGCCGCCGGGGTGGCGCGCGGGATGGAGCATTGCCCGACGCCGCCCGGTAGGGTTTTGGTCACGGGGGGCGGGCGCAAGAACCCGGTGTTGATGCAGATGCTGCAGGTGTCGCTGGATTGTCCGGTGGTGCCGGTGGAAGAGGTTGGGCTGGATGGCGATATGCTAGAGGCGCAGGCGTTTGGCTTTTTGGCGGTACGGGTGGCGCGTGGCATGCCCACGTCCTGTCCCGGCACCACCGGGGTGGGGGCGCTGGTGGGCGGCGGGATGATCAGCGTTCCAGAGAGCGGGTAAAATCGACGGTGAAGGCGGCATAGCCGTCTGAGGTGGATTTCAGGTGCGGTGCCAAGTGGCGGTGCAGGTCAGGTAGTTTGTGGAACGGTACCGCCGGAAAGGCGTGGTGTTCGGCGTGGTAGGGCATGTTCCAGGCCAGCGCGCGGATCAGGCGGTTGGTGAATGTGGTGCGTGAGTTTTCCAGCATATTGGCCACCGGCGGGCACAGCCCATGTTCGGCCAACAGGTAGGCGCGCAAGATGGGCTGGGCGATCAGCACCGGGGCGATCCAGACCCACAGCAAAAGCGGTGTGAAAAACAGGCTGGTGGCGGCGATCAAGTAGGTGAGCAGTAAAAGGCGAGACTCGGCCCGCATCGCGCCATGGCGGCGTTTGGGCAGGTAGGGCGCGGTGATTTGGCCAAACGCGTTGGTGCCTAGCGTGCGCGCGGCACCGGTCCAGTATTTCCATCCGCTGAGGTAGATCGCCCAGGCGGACCATGTGTGCGATTTGCCGCCGCCGGCCAATTCCGGGTCGTTTTTGGGGTCATTGGTGTGTTTGTGATGCGCCAGGTGGAAATAGCGGAACCAGATGAAGGGCAGGGCGATCAGGAGGGCGATGGCGTGGCCCAGTGCTTCGTTGATCCAAGGGGTGCGGAACGGCGTTTGGTGGGTGCATTCATGGCTGAGGGTAAAGAGGAAGACCAACAGGATGCCCTGGGGCAGCAGCAGGGCAGGCCAGAGGGGCAGGTGCAGGGTTATTGCGATTGTTGTCAGGGCCAATGCGCCGCCATACAGCGCCAGATGGATCAGCCCGGGGGTGTTGGAGCGGGTCGTCAGGCTGCGTTTGGTTTCAGGTGTGAGGGCGCTGATCTGGGGTGTGTGGGTCATCGGGTTAGAATGGCCCGCGTTGCGCGAGGCGACAAGGGGCGTAATCCAAAGGAGCACGCCTGACGGCGCGCGCTGGATGGGTGATTGGCGTTTTGACGCGGCTGTTGCGTGTTAATGGCGCGGGATGTCAAAACCGGGTTCGGCGAGGGTGAAGCCATTGAATTGAAAACCGGGTGAGACCGTGCAACTGGCCAGTGTATAGGCGCCGGTACTGCGGGCCGCTTGCCAGTGGCCGGTCGGTACGATGATTTGTGGCGCGCCGCGCGTCAGATCCGGGCATAGGATGTGGTCGGTGGCCGGGCCTTGATCGGTGGCGCTGAGCGACAGGATCAGCGGCGCGCCACTGTGAAACAGCCAGATTTCGGTGGCATCGACCTTGTGCCAATGGCTGGCCTGTCCTTCGGTCAGCAGGAAATAGATGCAGGTGCCACTGGGGCGTCCACTGGGGCGTCCGGTGGGGCGTTCGGCATTGCTGGCCACCCATGTCTGGCGATACCAGCCGCCTTCGGGATGGGGGGCAAGGCCCAGATGGGCGATGATCTGATCAGCAGTCATGGACCAGATTAATCACATGGGGTGCGGCGCGGCTATGGCAATCGCCGACAGGTGGCCTATGTTTCGCGTATGAGCATGACAATTACCTTTGATAACAGTTACGCCCGCCTTCCCGGCGCGTTTTTCACCGCCCAAGACCCGGACCCGGTACGGGCGCCGCATCTTGTGGCGTTCAACGATGATCTGGCGCGCCTGTTGCGGATCACCCCGGGCGATGTTCAGGACATGGCGCAGGTCTTTGCTGGCAACAGGGTTCCGGAGGGGGCCGAACCGCTGGCGCAGCTTTATGCCGGGCATCAGTTTGGTCAGTATAACCCTCAATTGGGCGACGGACGCGCGGTGCTGCTGGGCGAGGTGATCGGCACCGACGGTATCCGCCGCGACATTCAGCTAAAGGGATCGGGGCGCACGCCTTATTCGCGCGGTGGTGACGGGCGCGCATGGCTGGGGCCTGTGCTGCGCGAATATGTGGTGTCTGAGGCGATGTTCGTCCTTGGAATCCCGACCACGCGGGCGCTGGCCGCCGTTGAAACCGGCGAGCAGGTGGTGCGCGAGACATCGCTGCCAGGCGCGGTGCTGACCCGAGTCGCGGCCAGCCATTTACGGGTTGGTAGCTTTCAGATCTTCGCCGCACGGGGCGATACCGCCAGCCTGAAGCGCCTGACCGACTATGCCATCACCCGCCACTATCCAGAGGCTGACGGGCCAATGGGTCTGCTGACAGCGGTGCGCGACGCACAGGCCCGTCTGATCGCCGCCTGGATGGCGGTTGGCTTTATCCACGGGGTGATGAACACCGATAATTGCGCAATTTCCGGCGAGACGATTGATTATGGCCCCTGTGCCTTTCTGGATAGCTACCACCCGGACACGGTGTTCAGCTCGATCGACCGGATGGGGCGCTATGCCTATTCCAACCAGCCCGATATCGCGGTGTGGAACCTGGCCCAACTGGCCAATGCGCTGATCCAGCAGACCGACGACAAGCAGGCAGGCGTGGATCAGGCGACCGAGATCATTCACGCCATGCCTGACCTGATCGAACAACACTGGCTGGCGCAATTTCGCGCCAAACTGGGCCTGATAGATACCCACGCCGACGACCCGGCGCTGATCCGCGACTTGCTGACGCGCATGGCCGATAACAATGCCGACTTCACCAACACGTTCCGCGCGCTTGGTGGCAAAACCGCGCGCGACCAGTTCACCGATCCAACCGCCTTTGACAGCTGGGCAGCCCAATGGGCACAGCGCACCGGTTCCGCGCTTGACCTGCAAGCGCGCCTGCATACCGCCAACCCGGGCATCATCCCACGCAATCACCGGATCGAACAGATGATCGATGCCGCAATAACCGGCGATTACGCGCCTTTCCACCGGCTCAACACGGCACTGGCCACGCCGTACACAGATCACCCCCAAAACCAAGACCTGCAACGTCCGCCTCAAAAGGATGAAGTTGTGCAGGCAACCTTTTGCGGCACCTGATCTTTTTCTGGCCCTAAATATCCTCGGGGGTGAATGGACAAAATCCCTGATTTTGACCAGAGGGGGCAGACAGCCCCCTGCAACATCGACGAAACTCACCGCCGGTTGATCAAAAACACCCCTGCCGCCACCAATACCAAAGCGCCCCAGATCGCCGGGCCGATGGTTTCATCCAACACCAGCCAGCCCAGAAACACCGCAAAAACCGGTGACAAGAAACTGAAAGATGCCACACTGCTGGCGCGGTAGATCGACATCAGTTGCATCCACACCAGATACCCCAGCGAGATCACAAAGACCGATTGAAACACCAACCCGGCCAGATGCAGTGGGCCGGGGTCGCGCAGCAAATCGCCAAACAGCGGCGACAGGCCCAGCAAGACCGGGATTGAAACCGCAACCTGCACCAGCAATTGCATTTCAGGGACAACCCGTCTCAGCGGGGTGATCCGGATAAACAGGGCGATGCCCGCCCATTGCAGCGCCGCAAGCAGCGCCATCAGATCGCCCATCAGGCTGGCCTGTCCGCCGCTGCGATCGGTCAGCGCCAGAACAACACCGCACATGGCCAGGGTCAGGCCCAGCACGCGGATCCCGCTCAGACGTTCTCCGGGCAGCCAGAAATGACCGGCCATCGCCAGCCAGACCGGCATCGAATAAAAGATGATCGATGCGCGCGACACGGTTGTTAGGTCCAGCGCGATGTAAAGGCAGACAAATTCAAAGGAAAACAGGATGCCCGCGCCCAGCCCCCAGATCAACACACCCTTTGGCAAAGCAATGGAAATACGCCGTACGCGGATCCAGATCAGCAGCACCACCAGCCCCAGAACAGACCGCAGCCCGGCCTGAAACACCGGGCCAAACCCGCCGCCGGTGACTTTGATAACCACTTGATTGACCGCCAGAACCACGGCGAATCCAATCAGGGCCGTTGCCCCAAACCCGTCAATTGCCCGTTTTTCTTCTGCCCGGTTTTCATTCATGTGCCCAAAGGAAGGTCAGGACCCGGGCGAGTCAAGGTGGCGCGGTTGCGGCGTCGCCAGAATGGCTTGCAGCCGGGGCGCCTGATGCGTCAAAAGAGGGGCGCAACTGCCCAAGGAAACCCAGTGCCGATGTCCCATCCTGTTGCCGATCCTGCCGCATTGCGGGTGGCCAGTTATAATATTCAGAAATGTGTCGGGCTGGACCTGCGCCGCCGACCGCGCCGGATTTTGCAGGTGCTGGACGGGGTTGGGGCGTCGCTGGTGGTGTTGCAAGAGGCCGACAAGCGCCTGCCGCCACGCCCGGCAGCGTTGCCGCATTTTGTGCTGGACGAGGCCGGGTGGCAGATTGTCGATCTGGGCGGTGCCGGGTCGTTGGGCTGGCATGGCAATGCGATGATCTGGAGGGGGCAGGGGCTGCGGTTGCTGGATATGGATCACATCGCCCTGCCGGGGTTGGAACCGCGCGGTGCCGTCCTGGCCGAGTTTGCCACGCCCATTGGCCCGCTGCGCGTCATCGGCGTGCATCTGGGGTTGCTGTCACGCTGGCGGCAACAACAGGTGTTGCACCTGCATCAGCACCTGGTGGAGCTGCCCGAAATGCCGACGCTTTTAGCCGGGGATTTCAACGATTGGTCGCGTCTGACGCGATTGGATCGCTGGGCGCCCAGCCTGCGGTTTCTGCCGCCCGTGGCCAGTTTTCCGTCGCCGCGTCCGTTGGGGCCGCTGGACCGGATCGCCCTGGGGGGCGGGTTGGCGGCAACGGCCCATGGGGTGTATGCCGCCCGGCCGGCGCAAATTGCGTCGGATCATTTGCCGGTATGGGCCGATGTGGTTGGGCCGTAAGGTTTGGACCTTGGCTGAAACCCGCTGTCTTTGGCCGGAATTTCCCGGAATTTTTGCGATTGTGCCCAAGTCCTGCCACATTCTGCCCCTAAATTTGAAATCACTCGGATCAAAAGGAACGTAACCATGCAAACGCTACAACAATCATACCGTGGTTTCAGCCTGCTGATGGAACTGAACTGGGACCGGATCTTGTATCTGTTGACCATCTGCTTTGCGCTGATGGCTGGTGCCTGGTTGGGCAGTCTCTGAACTCTGCGACCAAATTGCGGTAATTTCGGCTGCGTGCGGATCATTGGGGCGCGCGTCATTTGGGCTTTTGACATCGCATCTTAATCCCGATACTCAAGTCAGTAACTCTGCTGAAAATTGGGTTCAAGAACATGGGTTTGGGGATGGTATCGCGTATATGCAGTGCGGATCGACATATGGGTAACTATATGTTGCGCCGCGCGATAGGCGCATTTTTTCTTTTGTTTGCAATGGTTTTCGCGGGGCTTTCCAGTCCGGCGCAGGCGCAATCTTTTACGTTTAATACGGTGCGGGTTGAGGGCAACCAACGTATTGAAACGGCGACAATTGTGGCGCTGACGGGAATCAAGCGTGGCAAGGCGATTTCTGCCGGGGCGCTGAATGACGCCTATAAGCGGGTGACCGATAGCGGTGTTTTTGAAACCGTAGAGATGGCCCCGAGCGGCAGCACCCTGGTGATCAAGGTCAAAGAATTCCCGACCATCAACCTTATCAGCTTTGAAGGCAACAAGCGGATCAAGGATGAGGCCCTGGAGGGGTTCATTGAAAGCACGCCGCGCAAAGTGTTCAGCCCGGCCCGTGCCGAACGCGACGCCAATATCATAACCGAGGCTTATTCGCAGAATGGCCGGATAGGCGCCACTGTCACGCCGCGGATCATCCGACGCAGCGACAACCGGGTTGATTTGGTGTTCGAGATCGCCGAAGGCGACACGATTGAGGTCGAGCGCGTCAGCTTTGTCGGCAACCGGGTCTATTCGGACCGCCGCCTGCGTCGGATTCTGGACACCAAGCAGGCGGGTATTCTGCGCACGTTTGTGCGCTCGGACACCTATGTCGAGGACCGGATAGAGTTCGACAAGCAGGTGCTGCGTGATTTCTACCAGTCACGCGGCTATGTCGATATTCAGGTCACCAGCGCCAATGTGGAATTCACCCGCCAGCGCGATGCGTTTTATCTGGTGCTGAATGTGCGGGAAGGCCAGCAGTTCAAATTTGGCAAGATCACCACGGTCAGCACGATGCCGGGTGTCGGGGCCGCCGCGTATCAGTCAGCGTTGAAGGTCAAGCCCGGCGCGGTGTTTTCGCCGTCACTGATGGAAAACTCGATCGCGCGGCAGGAACGTCTTGCCATCCGCAATGGTGTGGACTTTTTGCGGGTCGAGCCGCGGGTCACCCGTAATGACCGTGACCTGACGCTGGATGTGGAATTTGTCCTGACCAAGGGCCCGCGCATTTTTGTTGAGCGCATTGATATCGAAGGCAACACCACCACGCTGGACCGGGTTGTGCGCCAGCAGTTCAAGATTGTCGAAGGCGATCCGTTCAATCCGCGCGAAATCCGCGAAAGCGCCGAGCGCATTCGGGCCTTGGGGTTTTTTGGCAAGTCTGACGTTGACGGCCGCGAAGGCACGGCATCGGATCAGGTGATTGTCGATGTGGATGTCGAGGAAAAGCCCACCGGCTCGCTGAGCCTGGGCGGGTCCTTTTCCGTCAATGACGGGGCTGGTATCGCCATCGCGCTGACGGAAGCCAACTTTTTGGGCCGGGGCCAACGCTTGGGCCTACGCCTGTCGACCGCCCAGGAATCCGAAGAATATGCGCTTGGGTTCACCGAACCACAATTGCTGGGCCGCGATCTGCAGTTCAGTCTGGACATGGGGGTGTCCGGGCGCACCTCTACCTATGCCTCTTACGATATTGAACGCAGCTTTTTTCTGCCCAGCCTGCGATTCAGGACCGGCGAAGATTCGTCGGTGACGCTGCGGTTCAACTGGGAAAGCAGCGAGATGCTGTCCCGGACAAATCTTGCAAGTGGTGTTGTCATCACATCCGAGATTGCAGAGGGCAACCGCAAGACCGCGTCGGTTGGGGTGTCGTATACGTTTGATAGTCGCTTGACCGGCCTGAACCCAAATGCGGGTTTATTGATCGAGGCCGGGACAGAATTTGCCGGGCTGGCCGGCGACAACAAATATATCCGCAGCAATGCCAAGATAATCGGCCAAACGCGGGTCTGGAACGAAGAGGTGATATTGCGCGCCACGTTCGAGGCCGGCGGGTTGAAATGGCG
Source organism: Paracoccaceae bacterium (assembly GCA_047639325.1). Classification (GTDB taxonomy): domain Bacteria; phylum Pseudomonadota; class Alphaproteobacteria; order Rhodobacterales; family Rhodobacteraceae; genus NVQY01. The sequence goes on from JBLINN010000086.1 coordinate 13,955, forward strand.
TGACAACAATTCCAGCCGCGCCGTCGACCGATTT
>JBLINN010000087.1:0-13933 GCA_047639325.1 Paracoccaceae bacterium
CCCGCTTGTCAGCGCAATACGCACTGCGTCCTGCCTAAATTCGTCGCTTCGTCCTGTTGATGACATAGTAATCTCCTTTAAGGCATCATTGCTCTCAAAGGACCGGAATTAAACCGCGACAAGTCCATCACCCGTGCCGCCGGTCACGTGATCCGCCCACCGCTCCATCAGCGCCCGCCTTTGTTCCAAAAAATCATTTCGTGCGTAAGTTCGCTCAACGATGCCGCCAACTCGATGAGCCAATGCAGTTTCTGCCACGGCATAAAGGCCGGGGTTTATCTCTGATACCCATGAACGGAACGTGGCGCGGATGCCATGAGGCCTGTAGGGTTCGGCCCAGTCCCATTCAGCTTCACGGTTGCGCATGACGTTTTCGATTGCCCGATCGCTAACTGCCTTCTCGCGATTTACTTTGGAATGCTTGGATGGGAAAAGATATCCGGGACCAGTTTCTGACAAAGACCGATCATAGAGCGCCTGCATTTCTGTTGTTACCGGCACCCGGAAATCTGTTTCTTGTCCCTTGCGACCCTTGAGAGTCTCGCCTGCTATTGTCCAGATTCCGTCAGCGAACTGATCTGTCCGCGCCAGGCGTAGAGGCTTCATGCGCGTTCCGCCGCCCGTCAGAATGTAAAACATCAAAGCGCGCTCAACCGTGTTGGTAGCGTTCAACGATTGGTACAGTCGCGGAATGTCCTGCCACGGCAGGGCAGGGTGGTTGCGAACCGTATGCCCGCTGTGGCCCAACAGTTGTTTGGCATTTAGGACCGCGTTCAGGTTGACGTCCAACCCCATGGCTGCGCCGTGCCTCATGACTGCCCCCAGGCGGTCAATCGCTTTTCCGGCAGTGGGTGCCTTTGTTTTCCAAATTGGCCCCAGCGCCTTCACGATATCCCGTTGATGGACATCTTCGATTTTGAGTTCGCCCATCACAGGCAATACGTACAGACGAAGTGGCGAGTACCACCGGCCCGCCTTGCCCTCATCTTTGAGCCTGCCCTTAAGTGCCTCAAATGCCATTGGCGCGACTTCGGCCAGCGTCAAAGCCTTGCGCCCGTCCTTGGCCCCCCTTTCCAAGCGCCGCTTCTGGTCCAGTGGGTTAACCGGATTACGTTTGTCGTTCATCAGGTCACGCCACCGGTCGCGCTCAATTCTGGCCTGCGCCAGCGAGAACGACTGTACGAACCCAAGTCCCATTTCGTATCGTTGCTTGAGGTAAGTGTAGCGGAATATCCAACTACCCCGTGCTTGCCCTTTTTCACTTCGACCTGTGATCAGCAGATACAGTCCGCCACCATCGGAATGTTTCCCGAGGCTTGCGGTGCCTGGAATGTTCGGCGCAAGCTTGGCCATTTTCCTATTCCCCAAATATTCCCCAAATTTAGGGGAATAGTTTGGTGCATTGCGAAACACCTTGGCACAGGTAACAAGTCAATATCTCTTATATTTGCATACATATAGTGGGGTTTTGGGGCGCATTGGTGCAGGGTGGAACAGAGACTTCTGTGCGGTTCACCCGCACCACATTGTTGGAGCCCGGCACCATGAACATCAGCGACACGCGCCCGTCCACCACGATATTGCGCAGCGAATCCAGCCGGTTATTTCCGTGCCAATCCGGCAGCGCCAGCGTGCCCGGGTCCAGCTCCAACACCACCGGGCCATCGTCGCCGCGCGGTGTGCCATCGGTGCCATCCGGGCCAACAGTACTAAGCATGCACAGGCGCGACGCCATGATCCAGCGCCGATAGATTGGGGTCATCCGCCGCACCACCTTGCGCAGGGCGGGTGCGCTTGGGCTGCCATAAAGCGCCTCGAGCGTTACGATGTCTTCAATGAATTACATCTGCGTCAAACCCTGCTTCTTCCATCAGCGCATTTGATTTTTCTTCGACCAACGATTCCAGATCATCCATGAAGTCCTGGCGCGTTTTGCCCGGGGCGATGGGGTCAAGAAATTCGACAATCGCCACCCCGGGTTTGCGCATGATGCCTTTGCGCGGCCACAGCACGCCGACATTTGTCGCCACCGGCACGCAGGTCTGGCCCAGTTGTTCATAAAGCACCCCGGTGCCCACTTTGTAGGGCGCGTTGACCCCCGGCGCGACCCGGGTGCCTTGCGAATAGATGATCAGTTGCCCGGCCTCTTGCCGCCCCTCGTGCACGTCACGCACCATCTTGTCGATGGTGGCGCCACGCTTGCCACGATCCACCGCGACACAGCCCAGCAGCTTGGCGTATTGGCCAATGACCGGCGTATACAGGATTTCCTTTTTCATGATGAACTTGGCCGCCGGTAGGGCGGTAAAGATCATCATGATATCCAGGAACGACTGATGCTTGGCTGCAATCAGCGCCTCGCCCGACGGCGGTGTGCCGCGCACCTCGGTGCGGATGCCGACCATCCAGCGGGCGCTCCAGAACACCCAACGGGAATAGGTTTTGCAACAGGCGCGCGCGCCGGTCTGGCTGAACAGCGCCCAAGGCGCGAACAGCAAGCCGATCACCGGCATCATGACGTAGATCTGGGTGACAAACAGCAACGAGCGCAGCCATTGGATCGCATGGCCCATCAGATCAACCCTTTTAGCGTCCGGTTGGCCGCCAGCCAGGTGGCGGTAAAGGCCACCAGCGCGCCCAGCACCGGGATCAGCAACGGCAACAGCCAGCTGGCCCCCTGAAAGCCCAATCCCGTCAGAAACCCGCCCTCGTCCGAGGCTTCGGGCAGCAACTGCACGCCCGCAAGGCCGAAGGCGACACCAACCGCCGAGCCGAACAGCGCCCGCAGGGTAAAGCGGCGCACAAAGGCCTGCGCGATATAAAGATCGCGCGCGCCCACCAGCCGCAGCACCTCGATCACCTGCGCATTGGCCGACAGCGCGGCATTGGCCGCCAGTGTGATCATCGCCGCCGTGGCCCAGCCGATCAGCAGGATCGACACCAAGCCCAACCGCCGCAGGCTGTTGGCAGCATCCACCAGCGGGCGACGCCAGCGAGTGTGGTCATCCAGCACAGCGCCCGGCACCTCGGCCGCAAGGCGCAGGCGCAGCCCGGCGGCATCATAGCCCGGCTCGGCCTCGATCACCTCGATCAGCTGTGGCACTGGCAGGTCGTCCAGCGCCAGATCGGCCCCGAACCACGGCGCCAGCAGCGCCGCCTGTTCTTCACCGGTTAGCGCGCGGGCACTGGCCACGCCGGGGGTCTGGCCCAGAATGATAAGCGCCGCCTTGGTCTGGGCAGTGCGCTGGTCGGCAGGCGCATTGATCCGCAGCGTTGCACTGCGCGCCAGTTCCTCGGCCCAGCGCGTCGCCAACCGCCCCGAGGCCAGTGACAACGCCAGCGCAAACACCGCCAGAAACGCCATCGCGCCGGATACAAACAGCGTCAGCTGTGCGGTAAACCCACTGGGCGGCACCACGCGTGCCGCTTGCGGGTCGCCCAGAAACAGCGCCCGGATGCTGCCCTCGCTCATAGATCCGCCCCCGCCAGATGCAACCGCCCGTCCGAAATTCGCAACACCCGCGCCTGGACCTGGCTTTTGGCGGCCCGGATCAGCGCCAGATCGTGGCTGGCGATCAGCACGGTCTTGCCCATTTTGTTCAGTTCCAGCAGCAATTGCAGCAGACGCTGTGACATTTCCCAATCGACATTGCCGGTGGGTTCATCCGCCAATATCACATCCGGCGACATGATCACCGCGCGCGCCAATGCGGCCCGCTGGCGTTCACCACCCGACAGTTGCGGCGGCAGTGCATGCGACCGCGCCGACAGCCCGACCCATTGCATCAGCTCTTCCAGATTGGCATTTTCCTGCGCCATATCGCGGCCCGAAACCGTTAGCGGCAGGGCGACATTGTCAGCCACTGGCAAATGATCCAGAAACCGGCAATCCTGATGCACCACCCCGATACGGCGGCGCAACATAGCCATCTGGTCGCGATCAAGGTCGCGCAAGTCGCCGTCAAACGCCTTGACCACCCCGGTGGTTGGCTGCAACGCGCCATAACACAGCTTCATCAGGGTGGTTTTGCCTGCGCCCGAAGGCCCGGTCAGGAAGTAAAACGACCCAGCCGCCAATTGCACTGACACGTCGCTGAGCAGTTCTCCACCGCCATAGCTGTACCCGACATTTTCCAGCTCAATCACGGCAACCCCCTGAAACACTGACTGCCTTTTGCCTTAGCGCGCGGGCAGTTTCAATGCCAAGTGATTGCAACGGTGTGTGGCGAAGTTATCGCGCTTTGCAATTGACACTAGGCGGATGGGGGCGAACCACTTATGATCCCTCGAAAAAGTAGGCCAAAAAGCCGGTCAAAGTAGGTAGGCAGTTTGCAGGCAGTTTCAGGTAGTAGGAGGTCAGTATGCGTCTGACATGTCCCAATTGCGACGCTCAGTATGAGGTCCCCGAGGAGGTGATCCCATCCGAAGGGCGCGATGTTCAATGTTCAAATTGTGGGGATACCTGGTTTCAGTCCCATTCCGATCATCCCGAATCCGGAGATCCGTCTGACCCCGAAACCGGGCCCGATCCTGTTCCAGAGACAGCGCCCGAACCACCGACCCCCGAACCACCGACGCCAGAGCCGGAAGCCGAGAGCTATCCGAAATCAGAGCCCGCTCTGCAGGGCGACGATGATGATTATCACAGCAATGATGGCGATCACGCGCCGTCCGCCCCAACGCCGCAACAAACCGACCCAGACCCGGGCATCGCCGGCATCCTGCGCGAAGAGGCCGAACGCGAGGCCCAGCTGCGCGCTGGAGAAACCCATACCGCGTTGGAAAGTCAGCCGGATCTGGGGCTGGACAATGCCCCTGGTGACGAACCCAAACGACGCGCCCGCGAGGCGCGTGACCGGATGGCGCGGATGCGCGGACAAGAAGCGACAGAGGCCGAAAGTGCCACCGCTTCGGGATCGCGGCGCGGCCTGTTGCCGGATATCGAAGAGATCAGCTCGTCCTTACGCGCCACTGAAGATAGCGCAGCGTCGCAGACAGCCGTGGGCTTAGTGCGCGCGGCGGACCCGGTGCGCAAACGCGGATTTTCCCGCGGCTTTGCGCTGATCATGATTGTCGCGGTGGTGCTGGCGCTGATCTATGCCAATGCCGGGAAAATCACCGGCGCCGTGCCACAGGCTGAACCCGCGCTGAACGCCTATGTCGGGGCAGTCGATCAGGCACGCCTGTGGCTTGACGCCAAGCTCAGCCAGTACCTGCCGAAACCCTGACGGGTTAGCCAAGGTGATCCAAAGGCGGGCGACCTGGCCCCGGGGACCTCGATTTCTTTCAAAGAAATTCGGAACGGAAAATTTCAAATTTTCCGGGTCCCGGACCGCCTTGGTGGGCACAACACCGCAGGGTGTGCTTTCAGCGCACCTTACCAACCCGGCAGCAAAGCCTCAGAACCGTTCCAGCAAGCGCTCTAGGTAATTACGCTCAACATCCGGGCGGTCACCGTCGCCAGATCGGCGGCGAATTTCGTCCAGCAATTCGCGCGCGCGCCGGTACACATCTTCGCCCTGCAACAACCCTTCGTCACTGCCTATGCCGCCGGTGGACCCGGGCGAGCGCCCCAGCGGGTCGCGGTTCTGGGCGCGCATGTCGCCCTCGGTACTGCCTTGACCCGGCTGGTTTTGCTGGTCTTGCGCCATCGCCTCGCCCAGCGACCGCATACCTTCGCGCAACGCTTCCATCGCCTCGGATTGCTGGTCAATCGCACCGGCCAGATCATCGTCGCGCAGCGCGTCTTCGGCACCGTCCATTGCGCGCCCCGCGCGGTCCAGCGCATCACGCGCGGCGTCGCCTTCGGGGCTGCCCTGACCGGGCAGGTTGCCTTCTTGGCGGTTCAGCTCGTCGCGCAACGCTTGCTGACGGTCGGCCAGTGACCCCTGCCCGCCTTCGCCCTGTTGCGCATTGTCCCCGGCCTGATCCTGACCTTCGCCGCGCCCGCCCTGACCCTGGTGGCTTTCGCCCCGGCCCTGACCGCCGTTTTGGCCCTGATTACCCTGGCTTTCCCCCGCCTGGGCATCCGGGTTGAACTGTTCCTGTAAATCTCGGAACGCCTGATCCGACAGGCCCTGTTGTTCGCGCAGCGTTTCGGCCAGACCTTCCATCGCCTGCTGGCCTTCGGACTGGCCGTTCTGGCCCTGCGCATTGGAAATGCGCATATTCTCTACCAGCTCCTGCAATTCCTTCAGGGCCTGCTCGGCTTCGGCCATGCGACCCTGTTCCATCAGCTCCTGTATCCGGTCCATCATCTTTTGCAGATCATCTTGCGTCATCTGCATCAGGTTTTCCGGCATGGCGTCCTTGTCCAGAACATCACCATCTTCCTGCGCCTGCCGCGACAGCTGGCGCAGGTAATCATCGCTGGCCTCGCGCAATTCCTGCATCATCTCGGCGATCTCCTGATCGCTGGCGCCGTTCTTCATCGCCTCGCTTAGCCGCTCTTGTGCCCGGCGCATCCGTTCCAGCGCATCGCCCAGATCACCCTCTTCCAGCAGGATCGCCAGCTCCCACAGCGCTTCGGCCAGCTCATCCTGCTGTTCCGCCTTCAACCCATAATCGGTAAACGTCTCTAGCCGCCGCAAAATTGTCCGCAGCCGCAAATACGCGGTTTCAGACCGGAACACTTCATCCGGGCGGTGCGACACCGCCCGCAAAATCTGCGTGACCCGCGCGGCATTGCTGCGCGCCCACAGCAAATCGCGCCGCTGCTCGGCCACGGCCGCCGCCATCGGGTCAAAGAACCGGCGCGCTGGCAGCAACGTGGCAAAGGGGTCGGCCCGGGTGACGTGCCCGGCGGCATCTTCGGCAGTCAAAGTAATTGTCACCGGCAGGTTGGCCCAAGGGTGCTTCGAGAAATCCTCGATCAGGTTCTCGATGAACATCCGCCGGTCACCGGCGATTGGCATCGGCAGTTCCACGTCCACCCGGTCGCGCGGGTCTGGATCAGCGGCCAAACCATAACGCCGGTCCAGCGCGTCTTGGTCCAGCGCGATCAGCGCCTGCCCGGCACTGACGCCGTAATCATCGCTGGCGGTGAACGGCAGCGTCATCTCGCCCGTCGCCGTTGCCTCGGCCACGCCTGCCACGGTGATCTGCGGCGCGGTATCGGCCACCAGATTTACCGTCCAGACGCGCCCACCCGGCCCGTCAATGCGCAGCTCGCCACTGCGGGTGGCGACAAAATCCTGTTCCGGGTCAGCGGCCGAAGGCAAATCGCCGGTGCGTCCCGATATTGTCTCGGCCAGCGTCAGCGCGCCCACCTCGCCGTAAAATCGCAGGGTGATACGGCTGCCATCCGTAACCTGCATTGTGGCATCCGTCACATCGTTCAGATAAATCGTCGGCAACCCGGTATAGCGCGGCGGTTCCGCCCAACCTTCCCAGGACGGCCCGCCCGCCGCTGCAACACTGCCCGGTGCCAGTTCCGTAACTGAGCTGACCCGCCACAGCGACCCGAACAGCAGCGCCACCGCAAAGGCCAACAACGCCAAATAGCGCAGCGCAAACGGGTCGTGTTTTGCCAGGCGCATATCCGGCGCCACGGCGCGCGCATCGGCAGCACGGCGCGCCATGCGGTCCTGATGCGCCCGCCAAACGGCAACCGATGCGGCGTCGCCCGCGCCAATCACCTGATCGTCCAGCAGCGCGGCAATCGGCCGTCCCGGCAAGGTTTCATCCAACCGCACCAGCGCCTCGGCCCGGCGGGGCCAGCGCATCTGGCGCACGCCCCACACCAAGCCAGCCAGCGCCGCCAAAAGGCCAAGCACGCCCGTGCCCCAAACCAGTTCAACTGGTGATATATCCTGCAAGCCCAGCATCAGCGCGGCCAACATCAACAGGCAGACAGAGATCAACGGCCAGAAGGCGCGCAACAGCCGTTCGGCCACCAACCCGGCATGGGTCAGCAGCAGCGGCAGGCGCAGGCGGCGCAGAACAGGATTTGGTCCCGATTGCATGGGCCTTAGGGTCTCCTACGGGGGTAAACGCCTGATTGCGTTACAGCCACGCGGGGATGGTATCGCGATTTATCATTTCGTCAAAGGTCGGACGTCGGCGGATAACCGCAAATTGATCCCCATTCACCAAAACTTCGGGGATTAACAGCCGCGAATTGTATTCGCTGGACATCACCGCGCCATAAGCCCCGGCACTGCGGAACGCGATCAGGTCGCCCGATTCCAGCGGCGGCATGTCGCGCTGCTTGGCAAATGTGTCACCGCTTTCGCAGACCGGGCCGACGATATCATAAGGGCGTTGTTCAGTGCCCGGGGCCGGTTCGACCACCGGCACGATATCATGATGCGCGTCGTACATTGCCGGGCGGATCAAGTCGTTCATTGCCGCGTCCAGGATCAGAAAGTCCCGGTCTTCACCGGATTTCACATAGATCACCTGGCTAACCATCAGCCCGGCATTGCCCGCAATCAACCGCCCCGGTTCAATCTCGATCTCGCAGCCCAGATGGCCCAGGGTACGCTTAATCAGCGCGCCATAATCGGTGGGCAGTGGCGGCGCCTCGTTACTGCGGGCATAGGGAATGCCAAGGCCGCCGCCCAAATCCAGACGCCGGATGTTATGGCCATCGGCGCGCAAGACCTCGGTCAGCTCAGCGACCTTCAGATAGGCCTGCTCAAACGGTTCCAGCTCGGTCAGTTGGCTGCCGATATGCACGTCGATGCCGATCACATCCACCCCCGGCAGCGCGGCGGCCATCGCGTACACCTCGCGGGCGCGGGAAATTGGGATGCCGAACTTGTTCTCAGATTTACCAGTGGCGATCTTGGCATGGGTCTTGGCATCGACATCCGGGTTCACCCGAATGGTGATCGGCGCGATTTTGCCAAGGCTGACGGCAACCGCGCTGAGAACCTGCATTTCCGGTTCCGATTCGACGTTGAACTGGCGAATGCCGCCCTGCAACGCTGTGCGAATCTCATCCGCTGTCTTGCCGATGCCGGAAAACACGATTCGCTCACCCGGGACACCGGCAGCCTTGGCGCGCAGATATTCCCCGACCGAGACCACATCCATCCCCGCGCCCGCCTGCGCCAGCGTCTTCAGGATCGCCTGATTGCTGGCGGCTTTCATCGCGTAGCACACCAGGTGGTCCATGCCTTCAAGCGCGTCATCAAACAGCTTCAAATGACGCAGCAAGGTGGCGGTGGAATAGACATAAAACGGCGTGCCCACCGAGGCCGCAATTTCAGCCAGCGGGACGTCTTCGGCGTGCAACACGCCATCGCGGTATAAAAAATGATCCATGCCGCGCGCTTAGACTGAAACTGCCCGTCAGATCAATTGAAATCAGGCACGACGACCCTTGGCGCGCTGGCGGATTTTGAACATCTCGATCTTTTCGGTCAAGATCGCCTGCGACTTGTCGGCTGCCGCCTGGAACACTGGCATAAAGTCGCTGTTGCGGATGCCGCGTCCGTTGGGCAGCTGCCACAGCGCGTGATAGGGGTTGTCATTGGCCTCGATAATCGCCGGGCCATCTGGCGTCACGGCCATATCCCAGCCGATCATCCCAAATTCAGGGAACAGCGCGTGGGCGTCACAGGCGACCTGTTGCACCGCATCCCAATGGGGCACTTGTACCGCATCAAACCGCGCGCCAGACACCGGATGGGTTTCGATATATCGCGCGTTCAGCCCGGTGCCGATCCGGCATTGACCCACCTGGCCATTGGCATCGACCTGGGCAATCATGCTGCCCGATTGCCAGAAATTATCCGACATCGCATCGGGCGACGGCACTTTCCACACCGTGTACATCACGCGCGGCTGATCGCTGTCACGCACTGTGGCGATGCGCATGGTGCCCACCGCGGGCCCGGCCACATCGCTAAGGGTCTGGTGCTGGGTCAGGGCGGTTTGGAAAATGAAGCCTTCGGGGTAGTCAGCAAACACCTCGGCGCAGAACCCGACCAGATCGGCGCGCCGTCCGTTGCCCATGACGATCTGCCCGTCCTCGACCCCGGTCAGCAGGGCCGAGCCGACACTGCCCCGCCCCTCGCAAGGTTTGCCAAACAGCGGGAACACCGCATCGTTGACCAGGAACTGCCGCAACGCGCCCGGGTCGCGCAGCGCCGGGATATTGCCGAAATGCCGGGTTTTGGCGGCGACTGCCTGGGTTTCGGTGGTTGGCAGGCCCAATTGGGCCAGCAGGGCGGTGTACATCACCTTATCGGCCACAAAGACCCGCGATTGGGTCAGCTTGGCTGGGTTCAGCCAGTCATTGATCTGCCAACTGCCAATGCGCCCGACATACTGGCGCTTGTCTTCCATCGTCAGAGAGGGATCAAACAAACCGGTCGCATAATATTCCGGCAGCGCGATTTTGCCCGGCCCATAGCGCAGCGCAAACATCTGGCGCATCTGGCCGAACGGGCTTAATCCGTGTTCCCGCGCCACCGCCACCATCGTCGCCGAGGCCGGGGCCTGTGCGTCCCTGGGGGCGGCCAGTAGTGCCTTGTTGTCCATCATGGCTGTGGTCATGTCCGGGCCTCCTGCAGGCGGATTTCGCTCTTTGAAGCAGGGGTAAACGGAAATAATGGCCAAAATTGGGCCGTATTGTTTCCGGTTTCGATTAAGTGTTCGAGTTGGATGTGAGCCTGCCTATCCGACCGACGGCGGCTGTTGTCGGCTCAAGGTCCAAAATTCTACGGTCGCACCCGTATTTTAGCGTGATACCCTGACTTCCAGGTTAACCCAAACCGCTGTAGGATGTGCAATGCGATCAAGCCTAAGACAAAAAGCAATTGCCGTTTGCAACGAAAAGATTGCAAAGAAAGGTGAAACCGTAGGGCTTTCTTTCTACGCGTTTTTCGCCAACAAGAATGATGACCCCAAGCTTTTGATGGAAGCTGCCGAGTGGTGGATCAAGACACATGAGCTCGACCATTTTGTGAAAGCCGCGAAGATACGGGACATGATCAAATCGGGACTTTGATCAACGCCAAGTTTACCCGGTGGCTTTAACAGAACCTTTGACTACCGGACGCGTACGCAAAAATAGATACAACGGCAAACCACAGCTCAGGCCGATCAGAAAGGTTGCGGGGATGGCGATAAGCGCGATCCAGTTGCGCCGCACGGCCACTTCGGCGATCACAAACACCGTCAGGGCGATGGCGGCGATGGTCAGATCCCAGAGCATCGCACTGCTGGCCGCGTTGACCTGCCAAGCGGCAAACATCTGACCCAACCCGCCGCCCGTCGCCTGATACCAGCGCGCCATGTGGGCCATCGGATGCACGGCACCCCAGATCGCCAGGCCCAGATAGATCATACGCAGCGGCGACATCGGATACTCCTTTACGGTGCCGTCTTGCAACGGGTGGTCAGAAAAACCGTTCTAGAACCCCAAAAACAGGGAAACCGGCCCTTGATGCAGCCCGATCCCGCCATTGGTGTGCACGCTGCCATCGTTAGAAATACCAATAACAGCGTTCATCGTGGGCTGGATCGGCTCACCTTCGGCACCGCAGCCCGCAAGGACCACCAACGCCAGAAATGTCACTACCTGAATCCGACTCATGCCAGCCTCTCTTTCCACCTCTCGACCTGTGCCCGTACTTGTGCGGGCGCAGTTCCGCCATAGGACAGGCGCGAGTTTACCGAATTTTCGACCCCAAGAACACCAAACACATCATTTGTGATCCCGGCATGCACCGATTGCATGTCCTCAAGGCTGAGATCCGGCAGGTCGCAGCCCTGTTTTTCGGCCATACCTACCAAGGCACCAGTGATGTGATGTGCATCGCGGAACGGCAGCCCCAGCACCCGCACCAGCCAGTCGGCCAGATCAGTCGCGGTGGAAAATCCACTGCCCGCGGCCGCCGCCAGTTCGACGCGGTTGGCGGTCATGTCGCGCACCATGCCGTCCATCGCTGCCAGCGCCAGCATCCAGCTGTCAGCGGCGTCAAACACCTGTTCCTTGTCTTCCTGCATGTCCTTGGAATAGGCCAGCGGCAGCCCCTTCATCACCATCATCAGCGCGGTATTGGCGCCAAATATCCGGCCCACCTTGGCGCGGATCAGTTCCGCCGCATCCGGGTTCTTTTTCTGTGGCATGATGCTGGACCCGGTGGAAAACCGATCCGACAGCGCCACAAAGCGGAACTGGGCCGACGACCAGATCACCAGCTCTTCGGCCATCCGGCTCAGATGCATAGCGCTGATGCTGGCCACGCTCAGAAATTCTAGCGCGAAATCGCGGTCGCTGACCGCATCCAGCGAATTGGCGGATGGCCGGTCAAAGCCCAGCGCCGCCGCCGTCATATCGCGATCAATCGGGAACGATGTGCCCGCCAGCGCCGCCGCCCCCAAAGGCGATTCGTTCATCCGCACCCGCGCGTCACGTACCCGCGACAGATCGCGGCCAAACATTTCCACATAGGCCATCATGTGATGCCCCCATGTCACCGGCTGCGCGACCTGCAAATGGGTAAACCCCGGCATCACCCAATCGGCCCCGGCCTCGGCTTGTCCGAGGAGCGCTCGCAAAAGCGCGACGAGGCCAGACTCCGCCGCATCCAGCTGGTCGCGCACCCACAGTTTGAAATCGGTCGCCACCTGATCGTTGCGCGACCGACCCGTGTGCAAGCGCCCCGCCGGTTCGCCGATGATCTCTTTCAGCCGCGCCTCGACATTCATGTGGATGTCTTCCAATGCCACAGAAAATTCAAACGTCCCGCCCTGAATTTCTGACAAGACCGTGAGCAGGCCTTCCCCTATCGCCTCGGCATCGCTATCGCTGATCACGCCTGTTGCGGCCAACATCGCCGCATGGGCCCGAGAGCCGGCAATATCCTGCGCCGCCATTCGCCTGTCGAACCCGATCGAGGCATTGATCGCCTCCATGATCGCGTCCGGTCCGGCGGCAAAGCGGCCGCCCCACATCTGGTTCGAGGTTTTTTCTGTCATGTTACCCTGCGAGGAAAAATGCGCCTGTTTCGTCTGCTGACCCTTTATATCGCCCTTGCTCTGGGTGCAAACGCGGCGTCTGCCGCTGATATCGCCACGCTTGAGGCGCTGCGGACCGGTGACATGAAAAAACTGGTGTTTCACAGCGCGCCCCAGCCGGTGACAGAGGCCGCGTTCTTTCTGGCCGAGGATGCGGGCACTGCGACGCTGGGCGATTATCGCGGCAAATATGTGCTGCTGAATTTCTGGGCCACATGGTGCGCGCCTTGCCGCAAAGAAATGCCGATGCTGTCGGCGCTGCAGGACGAATTCGGCGGCGACAAGTTTGAGGTGCTGACACTGGCCACCGGGCGCAATTCCCCCGCCGGGATCACCAAATTCTTTACCGAATCTGGCATCACCAACCTGCCGCGCCATACTGACCCAAAACAGGCGGTGGCGCGCGAAATGGCGGTGTTTGGCCTGCCGATCACGGTGATCCTGAACCCCGAAGGTCAGGAAATCGCCCGCTTGCGCGGCGACGCCACCTGGAATTCTGACAGCGCGCGCGCGATCATCGCAGCGCTGTTGGACGACAGCCAAAGCTAGGTCAGGCCCGGTTCGCCGCTGTTTGGGGAATGGTGCGCAGAATGCGCACCCTACGGCGTTGTTCTGCGGAACAGGACGGATCTTGGGCAGGTTGGCGTAACGAACGGGCCGCGCCATCCCAAGCGGGAAGGCGCAATCCAGTGGCGCAAAGTCCGGGCTAAGTGGTTGACGAGGTGCGACCCTATGGCATCACTTGCCCGGTTGAGCGCGGTGTTGTGGCGGTTTCCGCTGGCAAGACTGGGTAAACCACTGGCGGCATTTCACCCGTCAGCGAGCCGAGGAACGCGATGATCTCTGTGTCTTCCAGGTCGGGGCCCAATTGCGAGTTGGCCATGATGTCCACAGCCGTTTTCAGATCCCACACCAGACCCGAATGGAAATAGGGCGCGGTAACTGCAATGTTGCGCAA
>JBLINN010000088.1:0-13722 GCA_047639325.1 Paracoccaceae bacterium
TGGATATTTTGCGATGTTGTCTATCGCGATGGCACGCCAATCGCGTTTTCGTCGCGCGCGGTGCTGCAAAATGCCATTGACCGGCTGGCAGACGCGGGCATGGCCGCAACCATCGGGCTAGAGGTGGAATTCCATGTGTTTCAGCGTGTCGATCCGTCCCTGAACCACGTCGACACCACCATGCCCGGCACCCCGCCGGAAACCCGTGCCTTGGCGCAGGGTTATCAATTCCTGACCGAGAACCGCTATGGCGAGGTCGAATCCGTGCTGGATGATCTGCGCCGCGCCGCGCAGGGGCTGGGCCTGCCGGTGCGGTCGGTTGAAATTGAAATGGGCCCCAGCCAGTTCGAATTCACCTTTGATCCGGCTCCGGCGATGGATCATGCAGACAACCTGATGATGTTCCGCACGATGGTGAAACAGGTCTGCGCCACAAAGGGCCTGCATGCCAGTTTCATGACCAAACCGCGCCTGCCCAACATTGCCGCCTGTGGCTGGCATATCCACCAGTCGCTGAGCGATATCAAAACCGGCACCAGCCTGATGATCCCGGACACCCCCGGCGCGCTGACGCCACAGGCCAGCGGCTGGATCGCCGGGTTGCTGACCCATGCCGCCGCCAGCTCGCTGCTGACGGTGCCGACGGTGAACGGCTATAAGCGCTATCAACCCTATCAACTGGCACCGAACCGCATCCAGTGGGGGCAGGACAATCGCGGCGCGATGATCCGCGCGTTGATGGCCCCCGGTGACCCTGCCAGCCGGGTCGAGAATCGCGCGCCTGACACCACCGCAAACCCCTATTTCGCGCTGGCAGCCCAGCTGATTTGTGGGCTGGATGGTATCGCGTCAGGTCTGACAGCCCCTGCGCCAACGCTAACGCCCTATGAGGGCGAGGCCGAAATGCTGCCCGCAACCCTGGCCGAGGCGATGGATGCCTTTGATCAATCGGCGCTTTACCGTCAGGTTCTGGGCGACGAAACAGTCGATTATCTGTTGCAAATCAAACGCTTTGAGTGGAACCGCTATTTGTCTGCCATCTCGGAATGGGAACAGGCGGAATATTTCAGCCTGTTCTGATCGGCACGCATTATCAGGGCTTGCGTGGTTTGACACCTGTCGCTAAGTATACCCGTGCATACGGGAGAACTGGCCAACACCAGTGCCGAAGGAGCAACCGCCCCGGAAACTCTCAGGCCCCAAGGACCGTATGCATGGGAAACACTCTGGAGAGAGGCGCGGTATCGCGTCCGCCGAAGGGATAACGATCTCAGGCGAAAGGACAGAGGGGGCATCGCACCATGCGCAATTGCGTGTGGAAATGGGATGCCGGTTGATGGTCTTTCACATCGCTCGGCCAATAGGATTGGACACAGGCCATGGGCGATCTACAGATAACACCACTGCACGCATTGCATATTGAACTGGGCGGCAAGATGGTTGGCTTTGCCGGCTATGACATGCCGGTGCAGTTTGCCGGGATCATGGGCGAGCATCAGCATACCCGCACCAAGGCCGGGTTGTTTGACGTCAGCCATATGGGGCAGGTTTTACTGTCTGGCGCGCCGATGGATCAGATCGCATTGGCGTTTGAAACCTTGGTGCCGGTGAATGTTCTGGACCTGCCCGAGGGGCGGCAGCGCTATGGAATGTTCCTGAATGAACAGGGCGGCATTCTGGATGACCTGATGTTCGCCAATCGCGGCGATCACCTGTTTGTGGTGGTCAATGCCGCCTGCAAGGACGCCGATATCGCCCGGATGCGCGCTGCGCTGGAACCAGGCATCACCGTCACCCATGTGACCGACCGCGCGCTGATAGCACTGCAAGGCCCGATGGCCGAGGCCGTGCTGGCCGGGCTGAACCCGGCGGCGGCGGAAATGCGGTTTATGGATATGGCGACGTTGGATCTGAACGGGGCAGAGTGTTGGGTGTCGCGGTCGGGCTATACCGGCGAAGACGGCTATGAGATTTCGGTGCCCGCCGATCAGGCCGACGCGCTGGCCCGCGCCTTGCTGGCGCATGAGGATGTGGCACCTATCGGGTTGGGCGCGCGGGATTCCCTGCGGCTAGAGGCCGGACTGTGCCTTTATGGCCATGACATTGACGAGACAACATTGCCCGTCGAGGGCGGTCTGATCTGGGCGATCCAGAAAATCCGCCGGGCTGGCGGCGCGCGCGAAGGCGGCTTTCCCGGGGCGGACGCGGTTCTGGCGCAGATCATCGCCGGGCCTGCGCGCAAACGCGTCGGGCTGCGCCCCGAGGGCCGCGCCCCGATGCGCGAAGGGGTTGAGATTTACGCCACCGATCAGGGCGGCGAGCCGATTGGGCGCATCACATCGGGGGGCTTTGGCCCCACGGTTGGCGGGCCAGTGGCGATGGGCTATGTGCCCACAGAGCTGGCACAGCCAGGTACACAGGTTTTTGGAGAGTTGCGCGGCAAACGTCTGGCGTTAACAATAACATCACTGCCGTTTGTGGCGGCAGGTTTCAAACGCTGACTATAACAGGGAAAGATCAGGCTTATGAAATACACTGAAGAACATGAATGGTTGCTGGAAGAAGGCGATCTGATGGTGGTTGGCATCACCGAACACGCCGCCGAACAGCTGGGCGATATCGTGTTTGTCGAACTGCCCGATGTTGGCACTGAAGTGGCCAAGGATGAAGAGATTGTGGTGATCGAAAGCGTCAAGGCGGCGTCGGACATCATGGCGCCGCTTGATGGTGAGATTGTCGAAGTGAATACTGCCCTCGAAGAGAATCCTGGTCTGGTGAACGAAGACGCGATGGGCGGCGGTTGGTTCTTTAAGATGCGCGTCGCCGATGCAGCGCCGTTGGACGATTACATGGACGAAGCCGGGTATAAAAAGTTCATCGGTTAGGGTTTGTGGCCGCCGGGGGAGCCTCCGGCGGGGATATTTAGGGCCAGAAAAAGCACTTGGGTGCATTCGGACTGGTGGGTTGCAGTTTAAGGGAACCGTCATGACATATACGCCGATCGACTATCTGCCGTATGATTTTGCCAATCGCCGCCATATCGGCCCGTCGCCGGTGGAAATGGCGGATATGCTGAAAGTGGTCGGCGCGGACAGTCTGGAGGCGTTTATTGATGACACGGTGCCTGCGGCGATCCGCCAGGCTAAGCCGTTGGATTTTGGCAAGGCCAAGTCAGAGCGCGAATTGCTGCATCACATGCGCATCACCGCGTCCAAGAACAAGGTTTTGGTGTCCTTGATCGGGCAGGGTTATCACGGCACGGTCACCCCGCCGGTGATCCAGCGCAATATTCTGGAAAACCCCGCCTGGTACACCGCCTATACACCGTATCAACCCGAGATTTCGCAGGGGCGGTTAGAGGCGTTGTTGAACTTTCAGACGATGATCAGTGATCTGACCGGGCTGGAGATTGCCAACGCGTCCCTGCTGGACGAATCCACCGCCTGCGCCGAGGCGATGACCATGGCGCAGCGATTGGCCAAGTCGAAGGCCAAGGCGTTTTTTGTTGATGAAAACTGTCATCCGCAGAACATCGCGGTGATCCAGACCCGCGCGGCCCCGTTGGGGATAGAGGTGATTGTTGCCAGCCCCGATGATCTGGTTGCGACGGATGTGTTTGGCGCGCTGTTTCAGTATCCCGGCACCCATGGGCATGTGCGCGATTTCACCGATCAGATCGCCGCGCTGCATGCGCAAAAGGCGATTGGGGTGATCTCGGCCGATCCGATGTCGCTGACCCTGCTGAAAGAGCCGGGCGCGATGGGCGCTGATATTGCGATTGGCAGCACCCAGCGGTTTGGGGTGCCGATGGGCTATGGCGGGCCGCATGCGGCCTATATGGCGACCAAATCGGCCTATGCCCGCGCCATGCCGGGGCGGCTGGTGGGGGTCAGCATCGATTCCCATGGCAACCGCGCCTACCGCTTGTCGCTGCAAACCCGCGAACAGCATATCCGGCGCGAAAAGGCGACGTCGAACGTGTGTACCGCGCAGGCTTTGCTGGCGGTGATGGCGTCGTTTTATGCGGTGTTCCACGGCCCTGAAGGGTTGCGCGCCATTGCGCAACGCATTCACCGCAAGACCGTGCGTCTGGCCAA
Source organism: Paracoccaceae bacterium (assembly GCA_047639325.1). Lineage (GTDB taxonomy): Bacteria > Pseudomonadota > Alphaproteobacteria > Rhodobacterales > Rhodobacteraceae > NVQY01. Next base: position 4,098 of record JBLINN010000088.1, read on the forward strand.
GGGGCTAGAGGCGGCGGGGTTCCAGGTAGAGCCTGCGCATTTCTTTGATACGATCACGGTGGATGTGGGGTTGCTGCAGCGCGGCGTGCTACAGGCCGCGGTGCGCGAGGGGCTGAACCTGCGCCGGGTTGGCGACAGCAAGGTGGGCATCACCCTGGATGAGCGCACCCGCCCCGCGACCATCGAGGCTGCCTGGCGAGCCTTTGGCATCATCCTTGAAGATGACAATCTGACGCCGGAATATCGCCTGCCGGACGCGTTGCTGCGCACCAGTACCTATCTGGAGCATCCGATCTTTCACATGAACCGGGCCGAGACCGAAATGATGCGCTATATGCGGCGTCTGGCGGATCGTGATCTGGCGCTGGACCGGGCGATGATCCCGCTGGGGTCCTGCACGATGAAGCTGAATTCAGCCGCGGAAATGATGCCGGTTTCGTGGCCAGAGTTTTCGCAGCTGCACCCCTATGTGCCCGTCGATCAGGCACAGGGTTATGCCGAGCTGATCGGGGATTTCAGCGACAAACTGTGCGAAATCACCGGCTATGCCGCGATCTCGATGCAGCCAAATTCCGGCGCACAGGGTGAATATGCCGGGCTGCTGACCATTTCCGCGTGGCACCGCGAGCAAGGGCAGGGGCACCGCAATATCTGCCTGATCCCCACCAGCGCGCATGGCACCAACCCGGCCAGCGCCAATATGGTTGGCTGGAAGGTGGTGCCGGTGAAATCGGCGGATAATGGCGACATTGATCTGGATGATTTCCGCGCCAAGGCCGATTTGCACAAGGACAATCTGGCGGGCTGCATGATCACCTATCCCAGCACCCATGGCGTGTTCGAAGACACGGTGATTGAGGTGTGCGATATCGTGCATCAGGCTGGCGGGCAGGTCTATATTGACGGCGCCAACCTTAACGCCATGGTGGGCCTGTCGCGGCCCGGTGATCTGGGCGGCGATGTCAGCCACCTGAACCTGCATAAAACGTTTTGCATTCCGCATGGCGGCGGTGGGCCGGGCATGGGGCCAATTGGCGTCAAGGCGCATCTGATCCCGCATTTGCCGGGCGATCCGACAGGTACGAAGGGCCAAGGCCCGGTGTCAGCCGCTGCCTTCGGATCCCCTTCGTTGCTGCCGATATCCTGGGCCTATGTGCTGATGATGGGCGGCGAAGGCCTGACACAGGCGACCCGCGTGGCGATCCTGAACGCCAATTACATCGCCGAACGGCTGCAAGGCGCGTATCAGGTGCTGTATCGTGGCAAGACGGGTCGGGTGGCGCATGAATGCATTCTGGACACCCGCCCCTTTGCCGACAGCGCCGGGGTTTCGGTGGACGATATCGCCAAACGGCTGATAGATTGCGGCTTTCACGCGCCAACCATGAGCTGGCCGGTGGCAGGCACCCTGATGATTGAACCCACCGAGTCCGAAAACAAGGCCGAGCTTGACCGGTTCTGCGATGCCATGCTGGCGATCCGCGCAGAAATCCGCGAGATCGAAGAGGGGCGGATGGACGCGGAAAACAACCCGCTCAAAAACGCGCCGCACACGGTCGAGGATCTGGTGGGCGACTGGGACCGGCCCTATAGCCGCGAACAGGGCTGTTTCCCGCCGGGCGCTTTCCGGGTCGATAAATACTGGCCGCCGGTGAACCGGGTCGATAATGTCTATGGCGACCGCCACCTGATCTGCTCTTGCCCACCGATGTCGGATTACACTGACGACGCGGACTAAGCAGTGACCTGCCAGGCCCCGGACACGATCCGGGGCCCTTTCCGCCCACAATAGCGCTATTGTGGGCTTGCCCAAACCAAGCCAATAACAGGGAAGACGTTGCACAGAAGGACGTTGTCATGACTTGGTCAGAGATCGCCACCTTCATGGTCGTTGCCTCGCTTCTGGTGATGTCGCCCGGGCCAAATGGGGCGCTGATCGCAAAAACAGTCCCGACCTCGGGGCGCAACGCCGGGTTTGCCAATGTTGCCGGGTTTGTGACCGCGTTTTATCTGCATGGGGCGCTGTCTATTCTGGGTATCTCGATTATCCTTGTTCAGTCGGCCGCGGCATTCGCTATCGTGAAATATCTGGGCGCTGCCTATCTGTGCTGGATTGGGATCAAGGCGCTTGTGGCGGCTTTCCAAGGTATTGGCACGGCTTCAGAAATCGCGCCGGCGAAAAAGCCGAGAACCTTGCAAACAGCCTATTTAGAGGGTTTTTTGACAAACGCGTTGAACCCGAAAGTGTCGATGTTCTATCTCGCCGCGTTCCCTCAGTTCATCACGATTGGGGAAACGTCCGCGTCATCTGCGTTTCTGTTGGTGTTCCTGCACTCAATGATCAACCTGGTCTGGTTTGCCGCGATGGTTTTTCTGTTCGCCAAGTTAACAGTCGTAGCCCGAAGCAGTGGGTTTCAGCGGTGGCTGAAAGGTATCACGGGCGTGGTCTTTATCGGGTTTGGTCTTAGGCTGGCGACCTTCCGACCCAATCTTTGAACACAGACTCACCGTCATGGGTTTTACAACTCAAGGACTGGCGCGGCGGTAAAACCTGCGCTTATGCCCAAATTGCGTCACAAAGTCCGTCATCTTCAAAAATATGCCGCTTTCAGGCGGGTTTCTGAGTGCGCGGGCAGGTTTGATACCCCTAAATCGCACCATTGGACAAGGGACCACAAATGCTGAACGAAGCGACACACAGAACACAGATTTTGCAGGTCCGGATGGCTGATTTGGGCATATCCCGCGCCGTTTTCACTGACGAAAGCTCTATCGCCTATCTGGCCGGGTTCTGGGGCTATCTGGGGATCGAATTTGGCCGCCCAACCATGCTGGTGGTCCCTGCCGAAGGCGACCCGGTGGTGATCACCCCGCTGATGGAAAGCGAGATGGTCGGCGAGATGACCTGGGTCAGCGATATCCGCGTGTGGGACGATGCCGGGCAACGCAGCTGGTCGCGGGTTCTGGGCGACATCCTGGGCGACACTCCGGGCGATATCTGGATCGAGCGGGCGCATATCCCGGCAATTGTGCGCAACTTTCTGGATGATCGCTATCCCGGTGTTCCGCTGCACGATATCGGGCCGGTTCTGGGCGCGTTTCGGATGATCAAATCGCCGCTGGAAATCAAGGTGATGCAACAGGCAGGCGCGGTCGCGGGCGCGATGATGGCGGCGGCGCAGGGCTCGTTGGCCGAGGGCGCGCAGGAATATGAAAGCGCGCTGGCGGTGATTGATGCAGGCACCCGCAAGGCCGCCGGGTTTCTGACCGACAAGGGGTGGGAACGGTTTGTGTCGCCGATGATCCACAACCTGCAAATCCTGCAAAGCGGGCAGGACACGTCGATGGTGCATCGCCGCGCTTCGGTCAAAGCCTACCAGCGCGGCGATCCGGTCTATTTCTGTTTCTGCAACATGGCGCAGTTCAAGCAATATAAGCTGGGCTTTGACCGGATGTTCCATATCGCCGAGGTTTCAGACGTTGCCGCCCGGGTGCAACAGGCAGCGATTGACGCGCAACAAGCGGCGATTGCGGCGATCCGCCCGGGCGTTCAGGCCCAGGATGTGGCGGCGGCCGCAAACGAGGTTTACGCCGCGCGGGGCTATGAAACCGGGTATCGCACCGGGCGGTCGATTGGCGTGGCCTATCTGGAAGCGCCCGAGCTGAAGGCGGGCGATGAAACCGTATTGCAGCCGGGCATGACATTTGCCGTTGATGGCGGCATTTCGATTGACGGGGTCACGGCCGGGCGCATTGGCGATTCCATTGTGGTGACCGAAACTGGATGTGACTACCTGACGGATTACCCCCGCCAGTTGCTTGTGACCGGGTCGTAATCATGGCCGGGATGTTTCGTTTGGCGCTGGCGCAACCGCCAGGGTCGTTGTCGGGGACTGAGGCGCGACTGGACTGGCTGGCCTCACAGCTGCCCGAGATCCGCGTGAGGGGGGCTGATCTGTTGCTGCTGCCCGAGCTGTTTGCCATCGGATATAATATCGGCGCAGGCCTGCGCGATCTGGCCGAACCGGCGGATGGGCCGATCGCGCAAAGCATTGCCTTGCTGGCGCGGCAGGCCGGTATCGCCATCCATTACGGGTTTGCCGAATGCGATGGTGCGGATATCTACAATTCGGCGCAGTGTTTTGGCCCGGATGGCGGGCACTTGGGTGGGCATCGCAAACTGATCCTGCCACCTGGGTTTGAACGTGATCTCTTTACTGCCGGGCAGGGCTGTACCCTGTTCACCTATCGCGGTGTGCGCATTGCCACGCTAATTTGTTATGACGCGGAATTTGGCGAAACCGTGCGGCATGTGGCGGCGCAAGGCGCGCAGCTGGTTCTGGTGCCCACCGCGTTGGGCGATCAATGGGGATGGGTGGCGCAGCGCATGATCCCGACGCGGGGCTATGAAAACGGGGTGTTTCTGGCCTATGCCAACAGTGCGGGTATTGAAAACGGCCTGTCTTATCTGGGCGAGAGTGTTATCGCCGCCCCCGATGGTCAGGAACTGGCCCGGGCCGCGGCCGATCCGCAGGTGATTTTTGCCGATCTCGATATGGCCCACGTCACCCGCGCCCAGCAGCGCCTGCCGTATCTAGTGGATCGGGCGCAGATCAGGTTGGGCTGATCGGCAAAACGCATCAGGCAAACGGATCGTCAGGATACCCCACCCGCGCCAGGTACAACCCCTGCGGCGGGCTGACCGGCCCACAGGCGGCGCGATCACGCGCCAAAAGGGCTGTTCGAACGTCTTCGGGTGCCCATGACCCGGCGCCAACCCGTTCCAGCGTGCCGACAAAACTGCGCACCTGGTTGTGCAGGAACGACCGGGCCCGCACATGAAAATGCACCTCGGGCCCGGAAAACCCCTGCACCGGTTCGATCCGCAATTCATCCAGGGTTTTGATCGGGCTGGACGACTGACAGATGGTCGACCGGAAGGTGGTGAAATCATGTCGCCCCAGCAAGATATCTGCCCCTGCCTGCATCGCGCCCAAATCCAGCGGATTTTTGACCTGCCAGACCTGCCCCAAGTCGTGGGTCACCGGGGGGCGCCGGACCAGCAGGCGAAACAGATACTCCCGTTCCTGCGCGGAAAACCGGGCGTGCCAGGCGTCATCTACCCGCGCCACCGCCAGAATCGCCACCGGATTGGGTTTCAGGTGATAATTCAGCGCCTCGGACAGCCGGTACGGCTCCCACTCGCGCTCCAGATCGCAATGCGCCACCTGTCCTTGGGCATGCACCCCTGCGTCCGTGCGCCCGGCAGCGGCGATCTTATGCGTGCCCGGTTGCAGTTGCGCCAATGCGGTCTCGACCGCGCCCTGAACCGACGGGCGGTGCGTTTGGCGCTGCCATCCGGAAAACGGCGCGCCTTGGTATTCGATTTTGAGTGCATAACGGGGCATGAGGCGCTGCGTAGCGTGGCAGGGCGTCTACGGCAAGACCTCTGGTAACACAGGCGCGCGCGGCCTATCTTGGGCATAGGGAAATCGGGGCAGGACAGCGTTTTGGGTATATCAAATCTCGCCGATGGTCTGGTGCGTCGGGTGGAAAGCGTTGGCGACGCGATTTCCGAGGCGTTGTTTGAGCCGGTGATCCGGCTGGGCGTCACCGGGTTGGCGCGTTCTGGCAAGACGGTGTTCATTACCTCGCTGGTCGCAAACCTGCTGGATCGCGGTCGGATGCCGGGGTTAAGCGCCGCGCAGCAAGGCCGGATCGAGGCGGCGTTTCTGCAACCCCAGCCCGACGATACCGTGCCAAGGTTCGACTATGAAACCCATCTGGGTGCGTTGACCGCCGCCGAGCCCCACTGGCCCGACAGTACCCGCGCCATATCGGAACTGCGCCTGTCGTTGCGGGTGCGTCCGGCGGGGTTGCTGGCCGGGCTGCAAGGGCCGCGCACCGTGCATCTGGATATCGTCGATTACCCCGGCGAATGGCTGCTGGATTTGGCACTGTTGGACAAATCCTATGACGAATGGGCCGGGAATGCCCTGTCATGGATGAACAATCGCACTTGTGCCCAAGGTTTCATGGACCGCGCCCGCGCGCTGGACCCCGAGGCGCCGCATGACGAAGCGCTGGCGCAGGATTTGGCCAAACGGTTCACCGCCTATCTGCACGCGGCGCGGGCGCGGGGCTATTCCGATTGCACGCCGGGGCGGTTCCTGCTGCCCGGTGATCTGCAAGGCTCGCCGGTGCTGACCTTTGCGCCGATCCCCTTTACCGGGCCATCAAAGCGCGGCTCGCTGCACCGCGAGATGGAGCGCCGATACGAGGCCTATAAGGCGCGCGTCGTCAAACCGTTCTTTCGTGATCATTTCTCGCGGATTGACCGGCAAATCGTGTTGGTGGATGCGCTGGGCGCGATCCATGCAGGCCCGCGTGCGGTGGAAGATTTGCGTGCTGCGATGGGCGATATTCTGGGGGCGTTTCGCCCGGGCAGGAATGCTTTTTTAACCCGAATGCTGCGCGGCAAACGGGTGGAAAAAATCCTGTTTGCCGCCACCAAGGCGGATCATTTGCACCACACGCAACACCCGGCCCTGACCGGCATAATCCAGGCGCTGACCCGCGATGCCCGCGATCGCGCGCAGTTCGCGGGCGCCGAAACCGCCGCGCTGTCCATCGCTGCCCTGCGCGCCACCACCGAAGAGATGCGCGACCATGATGGCACCAGTCTGCCCTGCGTGCGCGGCACCCTGTTAGAGACCGGCAAACAGGCGGCGTTTTACCCCGGTGCCTTGCCCGAAGACCCCGGCGCATTGCTGGGCCCGGCGCGCGATGGCGCCGAAAGCTGGCTGGGGGCTGAGTTTCAGGCGATGTCCTTTGCGCCCGCGCCTTTGGTGCTGAAGCCCGGCGACGGCCCGCCGCATATCCGGCTGGACCGCGCCGCGGAATTTCTGATCGGGGATCGGCTGTGACCGTCCGGCTAAGGCCAGCGCGGTCGACGGATGCGGGCAAGTTGGGGGTGATCCTGAAGCAGTTTCAGGACGATAACGACTGGATGCCCGATCTTTACACCGCCGGCGAAACCATTGCCTTTTGCGGCGCGCTGATTGATCGCGGTTGGGTCACCGTGGCGATGCAGGACGACCAGGTGGTAGGGTTTCTGGCACGCGACGGGGCTGAGATTTGCGCGCTGTATCTGTCGCGCCAGTCCTCGAGCAAGGGCATTGGCAGGGCGCTGCTGGACGATGCGAAAACCCGCAGCACCCGTCTGACCCTGCGGGTGTTTCAGGCCAATTCAGGCGCGCAGCGGTTTTACCAGCGCGAAGGGTTTGCCGAGGTCGGGCAGGGTGACGGCGCGGATAATGATGAAAACCTGCCCGATATTGCATATGTCTGGCCAAAGGAGGCCGCAAAATGAACCACCGCGACACAAACCCAGGGCCGGTTCTGATTGATCTAAGCGACAAGGCCACGCCGCTTGCAAGCGTCGCCGAGGCCCCCCCCGTGCCTGATCTGACACTGCCCGCGCCCGAAGGTCAGGCGATGCAGATGGTGGCCCGGCTGGCGTCGCGCAAGCCATCAAGGCTGGCGCGTTGGTTCTGGGGGTTGGCGCTGGCAGTGGTTGGCGCGATGGTGTCGGTGGCGGCCTGGGATTTTGCCAGTGGCCTGCTGGAACGCGCGCCCGTTCTCGGCTGGATCATCACCGGTTTGATGGCGGCGTTTATTGCTGTGCTGCTGATCATCGCGCTGCGCGAGATTGCGGCGATTGCCCGGCTGGGGCGGATCGACACGCTGCACCGCGCGGCGGATGCCGCTTTGGCGGCGGATGATCTGGCACAGGCGCGTCAGGTCAGCGACCGGCTGGTGCGGTTTTATGCGGGGCGCGCAGACACCAGCTGGGGCCGCCAGCGGCTGGCGGAACGAGGGCCGGAGCAGTTTGATGCCGCTGGTCTTTTGGCGCTGGCCGAGGACGAACTGTTGGCCCCACTGGATGCGGCGGCGCAAAAGGAAGTGGAGGCCGCAGCGCGGCAGGTGGCCACAGTCACCGCATTGGTGCCGCTGGCGCTGGCCGATGTGGCCACCGCCTTGGCCGCAAACCTGCGGATGATCCGCCGGGTGGCCGAGATTTACGGCGGGCGATCCGGCTTTATCGGCAATTGGCGGCTGACCCGCGCGGTATTCACCCATCTGGTGGCCACCGGCGCGGTCGCGGTAGGCGATGATTTTCTGGAGCCAATTCTTGGTGGCTCGATCCTGAGCAAACTATCCCGTCGCTTTGGCGAAGGTCTGGTGAACGGCGCGCTCAGCGCCCGGGTGGGTGTCGCGGCGATCGAGGTCTGCCGCCCGTTGCCGTTTTCCAAAGGCCGCCGCCCATCGGTGCGCGGCATTGTCGGGCGGGCGCTGGGTGGCTTGTTTACCAGGAAAGGCCAGTAGACTGGCCGCGTGAGATTGGGGGATGGAATGGCAAACAGCACCGAACCGGACGCAGATGAACTGGCCGCTTATTACTCCAGCGGGTCGCTGTTACAGCGGATCACTGCGGGGCTGGCAACGTTGGGGCAAACGCCACCGCTAAGCCTTGAGACATTGGCCCCGTTGGACGAATTTCACATCGGCGGGCGGCAGGCTACGGTGCCATTTTTGCAAAAGCTGGGCGTTGGGCCCGGCGATAAGGTGTTGGACCTGGGATGCGGGCTGGGCGGCCCGGCGCGGTTCGCGGCGCATAGTACCGGCGCGCAGGTGACCGGCATTGATCTGACCGAAGAATTTGTCACTACCGGGCAGGCCTTGACCGATATGGCCGGGCTGACGGGGCAGGTGGGTCTGGTTCAGGGCAGCATACTGGACTTGCCGTTTCCGCCCGGCGGGTTTGATGCGGCGTATATGATCCATGTGGGGATGAATATTGCCGATAAGGCCGGGATTGCGACACAGGTGGCACGGGCACTTAAACCGGGCGGGGTGTTTGGCATTTACGATGTGATGCGGGTCAGCGAGGGCGATCTGCGCTTTCCGGTGCCATGGGCCAGCGGGCCAAGCCACAGCGCGCTGGCGACACCGGCAACCTATCGCGCGGCGTTGGAACAGGCGGGGTTTGTGCTGGAAAGCCAGACAGACCTGACCGGGTTCGCCAGAGAATTCTTTGCGCGGATGGCGGCGGCCCCGCGCCGCGAGGGGGGGCCGCCGCCTTTGGGGCTGCATCTGGTGATGGACGTGGATGGGGTGGCAAAGATGGGTAATCTGGCGCGCAATATCGCTGACGGAACCGTCGCCCCAATTGAAATGATCGCCCGGCGTGCGGCCTGAGCCGGGCCAAGCGGGCGCAACACAGGTAAGGGGGCACCCATGACAGAGCACGGTCACAGTCCGCAGGAAGTCGCCGCGCGGATCGGCGCGCCGCCGGGGCGCGGAGTGTTGCGCGATGTGGTTTATGGCGCGATTGACGGATCGGTCACCACGTTTGCAATTGTTGCAGGTGTGGCCGGGGCGGGGTTGTCGCCGTTTGTGATCATCGCGCTGGGGCTGGCCAATGTGCTGGCCGACGGGTTTTCCATGGCCGCCGGAAACTTTTCCGCCACCAAGGCAGAGCGCGACAATATCATCCGTATCCGCGCCATCGAGGAACGCCATATCGCCACCCATCCTGATGGCGAGCGGCGCGAGGCGCGGG
>JBLINN010000089.1:0-13390 GCA_047639325.1 Paracoccaceae bacterium
CCTTGACGGTGCGTTCGGAAATCTTGGGTACAAACGTGCCGCGCTGGGGGCGGACCTCTAGCAGGCCCTCGTCGGACAGACGAATAAACGTCTCGCGCACCGGTTGGCGGCTGACGTCCAGTTGCCCGGCGATGGCCGCCTCGGACACCCGTTGCCCCGGCTTCAGCTCACCGCGAATGATGGCACCCCGCAGCATCCGGTATAATTGCGCGCCAATCGACTGGCTTAAATCCAGATCGCCCAGTTTATCTGCCTCGTTCATCATTCTGATTTTCCGTCCGGTTTCGTTTCGCCTGAAACAGCCGCGCGTATCGGTGCCCATCATCTGTTTGCATTTGTCTTTCAGCATACCATACTAGTCACTGTACCATACCAGTCAACATTAAGTGCCCGCCCTAACACTTGCCCGAACGAAGCAATCTCTTCTGCCTCAGGGTGATACTACTGGAAACGCCGAAGACAACAATGGAACGAGGATGGCTGAATGATCGAAACCTGGCGCTGGTTCGGACAATAAGACCCTATTTCGGTTGAGGAAATCGCCCAGACTGGGATTCGCGAGATCGTGACGGCGTTGCACCATATCCCGCCAGGACAGGCCTGGACACCGGCCGAAATCGAAACCCGGCAGGCGCAGGTTTCCCACGGCCGCGATGGCCAACCACCGGGATGTATTGGGCCCTGGTCGAAAGCCTGCCGGTGTCGGAAGACATCAAAAAGCAATCCGGCCCCTGGCGCGATCATACCGAGACCTACAAGCAAAGGCTGCGCCATCTGGCGGCGGCGGGGCTGAAAACCATCTGCTATAACTTCATGCCGGTGCTGGACTGGACCCGCACCGATCTGGCTTGGCGGCTGCCCGGTGGTGCCACTTGTATGCGCTTTGACTGGGTCGATTTCGTGGCGTTTGACCTGTTTATTCTGGACCGGCACGGCTCAGAATATGCGCCCGGTCTGGCAGAAAAGGCGCAGCGGCGCTTTTCGGGTATGGACGAGGCCGCCTGTAACGCCCTTAGCTGCAACATCGTGTATGGCCTGCCCGGCGCTGCCGACAATCCGACGCTGGACGACGTCAAGACCCTGTTGACTAAATACAGCACCATCGGCAAGGCTAGACTGCGGTGCAATCTGGCGGATTTTTTGCAGCTGGTCATCCCAGAAGCCGAAACGCTGGGCATGCGGATGTGCTGCCATCCAGATGACCCGCCTTTTCCATTGATGGGCCTGCCGCGGATTGTGTCGACAGAGGCAGATTATGCTGCGTTAACGGATGCCGTGGACTCGCACGCGAACGGCATCACCCTTTGTACCGGGTCACTGGGCGCGCGGCCTGACAATGACCTTGCGGGGATGGTCAAGCGGCTGGGATCGCGGGTGCATTTCCTGCATTTGCGCAATGTCGAACGCGAAGACGGCGTCGCCCCCGGCAGTTTCCATGAATCCGGGCATATCACTGGCAGTGTCGATATGGCCGGGGTTGTGGCGGCGGTTTTGGCACAAGAAGCCCGGCGCAAGGCCGTTGGGCGCGATGATCATCAGATTCCCTTCCGCCCGGATCACGGGTTGGACATGCTAGACGATCTGAAACGGGGGGCACAACCGGGGTATCCGCTGATCGGGCGTATGATGGGCCTGTCAGAATTTTCGAGTGATCTGTCGTTGATCTGCCGGGTCATACCCAAGGTTGGTTGCAACGACACCATACATGGGGGGCTGGCAGATTCCTTCGGTTTTCCCCCGGCACCCGACCCAAGAAATGCCTGGTCCCGCCCCGTAACAACGTGGATCGCCCGACAAAAAATGACAAGCGATCGGTACAAGGTCGCGACAAAACCATCTGAACATATCGGAACTTAAAAAACGAACGCGCCTTTCGGCGTAATAATATCGTGGAGGAGAAAAACATAATCAATTTCAGCAGGGTAAGAAAAGCATTCCTGCCAATCGCGGCCACGCTTTTGACAGCGACGGCGGGTTGGGCGGCGGATTATACGCTGAACGTCAACACCGCACTGGCCACCAGTGACCCGCTGTACAAAGGCCTTGAGGCGCTGCAAACCAACGTCGCCGAAGCCTCGGGTGGACGGCTTGAAGTGGTGCTGTTCCCGAACTAACAACAGGGACCGGACGAAGACGTTCTGGAACAGGCCCGCGCTGGTGCATCGGTGGCTGTGGTTGTCGATGGCGGCCGTCTGGCGGTGTTTCAGAACGAATTCGGGGGGCTTGGCGCGCCGTTACTGGCGTCAGGCTATGACGGTATCCGCAAGGTTGTCACCTCGGACATTTTCGAAGAGTGGGTGACCAAGCCGAATGATGGAGCGGACCTGCAGGTTCTGTCCTTTAACTGTTGGCAGGGCGAACGTCATCTGCTGACCAAAAAGACGATCTCCGGCCCTGCCGATCTGGCCGGCATTCGCATGCGCACCCCCCGGTGCCCCGGTCTGGACCGGCACCATCGCTGCGATGGGCGCAACCCCGACCCCCCTCTGCCCTGGGCCGAGGTCTATTCGGCAATCAGTTCCAACCTGATCGACGGCGCCGAAGCACAATTCCCGGCCATCACCGGCGCCAAGCTGGACGAGGTGATCACCCACATCACCAAAACCGGTCATATCAACCTGATCACCGGGGTTGTGACATCGGGCGGTTGGTTCAACTCGTTGCCGGCTGACCTGCAGAATATCCTGCGCGACGTACTGCGGGCCATGGCGGCCAACTAAGTCGTCCCACTTTTTTGGGCCGGGCGGTTCTGGCCGCCCGGCCCTTTTTATTTGCGGAGTCTCGGATGCGGCAGTTATATGACAGGGTGGAATTTTCAGTGGGCGTTGGCTTGCTGGCAACCATCACCTTTCTGGTCTTTATCGCAGCGGTGATGCGGTTTTTCGGCAACCCGCTGATCTGGTCGGTGGATCTGGCGAAACTACTGTTCATCTGGCTGTGCTTCATTGGCGCCACCCGGGCGTTACGGCAAAAGGCGCATCTGGGCGTTGATCTGCTGATCCGCATGCTAGGCCTGCGTGCCCGGCTGTGGGTGAAAATCGTGCTGGCGGGCGTGTTCATCGCCTTTCTGCTGACTCTGGCGGTCGAAGGTTACAAGCTAACGATGCTGAACTGGGAACGCATTTTTGGCGACAGCAGGCTGTCCTATGCCTGGGGAACCATCGCGGTGCCGGTTGGGTCGATACTGCTAAGCCTGTCGATATTGGGCAACCTGATGGATGACTGGCGTAGCAAAGACCGGCTGATCTTTACCCGGACCAAGGCCGACAAGAACAAGGGTGACATTGCCCCTGCGGGGATGAATTGACATGGGCCTGATCGTGCTGGTGTTTTTCATTCTGCTGTTCGTCGGTGACCCGGTGGCCTTTGCCATCGGCATATCCGGTTTCACGTTTTTCCTGACCTCTGACGTCATGCCTACATCAATTGGTGTGCAAAAGATCGCCACCGTATCGCAAAGCTTTCCGTTACTAGCGGTGCCGTTCTTTGTGCTGGCCGGACATCTGATGAACCAAAGCGATATCACCGACCGATTGTTCAAGTTCTCGCGCGTCAGCGTGTCGTGGATGACTGGCGGTCTGGCGCAGGTGTCGATTGGCCGGTTGTTTCTGGCTGGAATTGTGCCCGGCCTGCTGATGCTGGTCGTTTTGATAGTGGCCGCCTGGCTGGTGGCCAAGCGCCGCGGCTATGGCGCGGCCAAGGGCGCGCGCCCCACGCCAAGCGAGCTGGGCGTGGGGCGTGGAATGCCAAATGGGCGTTGTTGTTTCCGGTGCTGCTGGTGATCTCGATCCGCGGCGGGTTGTTCACCCCGTCCGAGGTCGGGGCCTTTGCCGTGGTTTACGCGATTGTTGTCGGGTTTCTGGCCCACCGGGTGATGACCGTGGAAACTCTGATGCGGGCCATTGGCCATGCGCTGTCGGATATTGGCATGATCATGCTGATCATTCTGATGTCGGGCATGATCGGCTTTGCCATCATCTTTCTGCGGGTACCACAGGATCTGGAGGCGTTCGTATTGAACGGTCTGTCTAAGCCGGTGCTGATTGTGGCGGTCATTCTGGTGGGGCTGTTTCTGGCCGGGATGAAACCGGGCAGGACATCGACTGCGCGATCCAATGGCAGACGCCCTGCGCGGCATCTGTGAAACAACCGAAACCGTCGAGGGCCGGGTTGCGGGGTTTCTGACCCTCGCCGGAATATTCCCACCAGACCTGGCCGCCGACCCCAGTTTCAGCGCCGGAGTGACGTCCGCCTGCAAGATGCTGGACTGTCTGGGGTCACGCAAAGCCGTGGAGACCATGCAAAACTAAGCGCGCATGGCGATCACGCAAACCACCGTATCCGTTTTCTTTCAAAGAAAACGGGCCGGAAAATTTGAAATTTTCCGTTTCCCGTCCCGCGTGTAGCGACGCCATACCTAGCTTGTGAAAGACCGCTCGATCCGGTCCAGTGTCTCCATCGCGCTCAGCACATCGCCCACTGCACCATTGGGCTGGCGGCCCTCGGCGATGGCGGCAAAGAACTCACGGTCGATCAGCTCGATCCCGTTATTGGACACCGCCACCCCAGACAGATCAATCTGGTTCTCATTGCCATCAAACAGATCGTCATAGCGCGCCAGATAGGTGCCGTTATCGCAAATATAGCGGAAATACGTGCCAAACGGTCCGTCATTGTTAAACGACAGCGACAAGGTGCAGATTGCCCCCGACGGCGTCTTCAGGCCAATCGCCATATCCATCGCGATGCCCAGATCCGGGTGCGGCGGGCCTTGCAGGCCAAAGACCTCGGAACAGGTCTCACCCGTTTGGTACTGAAACAGGTCCACCGTGTGGCAAGCGTGGTGCCACAGCAAATGGTCGGTCCAGCTGCGGGCCTCGCCCTTGGCGTTGGTGTTGGTGCGGCGAAAGAAATAGGTCTGCACATCCATTTGCTGAACTTTCAGCTCTCCGGCGGCAATCTTGTTCTGAATCCACTGATGTGATGGATTGAACCGGCGCACTTGCCCGGCCATCGCAATCACCCCGGTTTCCTGCTGCACCCGCACGATTTCCTGACTGTCAGCCAGCGTATCGGCCATCGGGATTTCCACCAGCACATGCTTGCCCGCCTTCATACAGGCAATCGCCTGTTCGGCGTGCATCTGCGTCGGCGTCGACAGAATAACCGCATCCACATCATCGCGCGCCAGACATTCATCCAGCGTTGCCCCGGCATGGCCAATACCCCGCGCGGCGGCAAAGGCGTCAATCTTGTCGCGGTTCGGGCCCATGACCGAAGTCACCGTCACCCCGTCAATATTGGCAATCGCATCCAGATGCTTGATGCCAAACGCGCCATAAGCGCCTGCTACACATACTCTCATAGTCTCGTCCTATTCTTGGTTATCAAGGGCCGACAGAATGGCATCCGCCCGCGTTTCATAGCTGTTTTCGCCCGGGTCCAGCGCCAGATCGCCAATCAACTGCTGCCAGTCAACAATGGCGCCGGACATGGCGTTGTTCAGGCCCAGATCATCAACCGTCTGCGCAACCTCACGCATTTCGGCGGCGCGGCGCTGACCGTGTTGCATCATCCGTTCCAGATTATAGGCGGCGCGATCTGTCCAACCAAAGCCGGGGTGGGATTGCTCCAGACTGGCTAGAACCACGTCATCCACCCCGGCACGCCGACCCGCCAGCACACATTCGGCCACCAGCGCCTCGATGCCTTTAACCATGATCGACCGGATCATCTTGATGGACGACGCCCGCCCCACATCGCCCTCTTCCACGCGCGCCGACATGTTCAACCCAGCCAGCAGCTCTGCCGCCGGGACCGCATGGGGGCCGCTGAGCAGCACCGGAACCTTGTGCAGCTTGGGAAACACCGGCGCCATGATCGCCATATCCACATAGCGCCCGCCTGCGGTCTCGATCACCGCAGCGTTGGTCTGTTTGGTCTGTGGCGCGCAGGAATTTCCGTCGAAATAATACGCGCCCGGGCGGATGGATTTGGCGGCGTCCTGTGCCGCGCCCAGCGCCTGATCAGCGGTGACCAGACACACAACCAAATCCGCCCACGCCAGCAAATTGGCGCTGCTGGGCTGGCCGGTGATGCCCGCGGTTTCGTAATCCTGCCATTTCCCCTTGGCTGTCGCATCGGCAGCGGTCTTGATGTCAAAGGCGTCAATTTTCAGGCCCAACAGATCGCCCTGCCAGCCTTTGGCAAACGCCTGCCCGGCCTCGCCAAACCCAATCAGCGACACGGTCCGGTGATTATCCACACTGAGGTCAATTGGGGAATCAATTGTGGGGTCATTGCGCATCGCGGGACTATTCCAAAGCTTTGGTTTCAGGGCGAACAGCTAGCATTTTGCGCCAAGCATTCCAAAATTGAATAGCAGCGCGGGCCATTCAGTTTGTTTATAGCGGGTCCGGAGACAGCTGGCCTGCCGCCGCTTTGACACTGTCGATAAACTTGGCTTGCGTCGGGGTCGGCTGCCACCCCTTGCGGGTGGTCAGGCCAATCGCCCGCGCACTATCGGGCAGCGCGATCGGCAGGGTGACCAAGGCGCCGCTCTCCAGATCGTGGCGGACTTGGTGATGCGAGATGATGGTGACATAATCGCCTTCCAGCAACAGCCCGCGCACCAGAACCAGCGAACTGGACACCACCTTGACCGGGGTCGCTGCCATTTCGGGGATACGCAGGGTCTGACACAGGTAACTGCCCGCCGGGGTCGCCTTGGGCGGGGCGATCCATGGGTAGTTACCAGTGTCTGTCAGGCTGACGTTTTTGCGGTCGCACAGCGGATGCCCCGGGCGCACCACGATGGCCAACAAGTCGTCAAACAGCCGTTCTTGCACGACGTCACCAGCGGGCAGCGGATCACGCAACGCACCGATCAGAAAGTCACATTCGCCGTACCGTAGACTGCGCAGCAGTTCCGAATAGGGGCCTTCGATGGTGCGTAACTGCACGCCGTCGTTTTGTTGCAGAATGTGGTGCATCGCCTGTGGCAATATCCGGGTGCGCGCCAGCGGCATCGACCCCACCACAATTTCGGTGGAATCGCGACCGCGATAGGCCTCGATCTCAAAAAACGCCTGACGCATTTCGCTGGCAGCCAGCCGGGCACGCCGGGCCAGCCGTTCGGCGGCCTCGGTCAGCTCGATCCCCTGACTGGCGGTGCGGAACAGCTGAAACCCCACCAGCTTTTCCAGATTGCGCCCGGCGCGATGAATAGACGGTTGCGAAATACCGATGTCCCGCGCCGCAATGGTGAAATTGCGCGCCTCGGCCAGCGCGATCAGCGCGCGCAGTTGCGCGGCTGTTACCAGCCGGTCTGCCTTGGCCGCCGCCTTGGTTGATTTGCCCGGTTGCAGGCGGTTGGCCTCGGCAAAGCCCAGTTCCAGCTGTTCCAGCATCCGGTCGACGCGGGTTTTGAACATCGCACCGGGGTTTGTCAGGCTCATCCCATCTGTCAGGCGATCAAACAGCGCCACATCCAGCAGGGTTTCCAACTTGGATATCGCCTGGGTGATCGCCGGTTGCGACAGGAACACCGCATCGGCGGCAGCACTAATGCCACGATGGCGGGCGACCTCGCGAAAGGCCCGCAAATGGCGGATATTTGGAAAGTCGACAGTCACCGGGCGGTCTTTCAGACGATGCTATACCCCCACTGTATAGCCAAAACTTATAGGTTCCAAGGTGATTTGAAATAGTCATTTGCGCGCGGCGGCGTCACCATCTGATCCGTGGTTAACCAATCAGGGCGCGCACCCTGCAGACACAGGATGAACAAGACATGTCAAAGAACAAAACCGCGCTGATTGTCAGCGCCCATGCCGCCGATTTCGTCTGGCGTGCAGGGGGGGCGATTGCCCTGCATCAGGCCAATGGGATCGACGTCACCATCGTGTGCCTGTCATATGGCGAGCGCGGCGAAAGTGCCAAGCTGTGGAAACAAGAGGGCATGACGCTGGACAAGGTCAAAGCCGCGCGGCGCGAAGAGGCCGAAAATGCTGCCGCCGCGCTGGGGGTCAAGGACATCCGCTTTTTTGATCTGGGCGACTACCCACTGGATTTGGGCCCAAAGGCCCGCGACATGCTGGTGGACGTGATCCGCGAGGTTCAGCCCGCCTTTATGATGAGCCATTCAATGTGGGACCCCTATAATACCGACCACATGAACACGACGCGCTTTGTGCTGGAATGCCGGATGGTCGCGCAGGCCTGGGGCCATAACCCCGGTGAAAAAGTGCTGGGGGCACCGCAATTGTATCTGTTTGAACCGCACCAGACCGAACAGATGCAATGGAAGCCCGACACGTTCCTGGACATCACCGAAGTCTGGGACAAAAAGCGCGCCGCAATTGAATGCATGCAGGGCCAGGAACACCTGTGGAATTTCTATACCAATGTGGCCGAGAACCGCGGCAACCACTTCCGCCGCAACTCTGGCGGCATGGCAGGGGGTCGTCCGGCGCAATACGCCGAAGGCTTTCAATCGGTGTTTCCGCGCACTGTGGACACCTTGGCATGAGCGATGTCGCGCATCTGGGCCATGTCGAGGTTTACACTGATAAATTCGACGAAAGCCTTGATTTCTATGTCCGCATCCTGGGCCTGACCGAAAGTGGTCGGGACGAAAACAGTGTCTATCTAAGGGCCTGGGACGATTACGAATACCATTCCCTAAAACTGACCCGGCATCACACCACCGGTGTGGGCCATATCGGCTATCGCGTGTCATCCCCCGAAGCACTGGATCGGCGCGTCGCGGCGATCAAGGCCGGGGGCTATGGTGGCGACTGGGTGGATGGCGATCTTGGGCATCGGCGCGCCTATCGCTTCAAGGATCCGTTTGGCCATGTGTTCGAACTCTACTGGGACACGGTGAAATACGTCGCCCCAGAAAGCGAAAAACCGGCGCTGAAAAACCGGGCCCAACGGTATCACGGGCGCGGCGCCTGCCCACGGCGGATCGACCATTTGAACCTGCTGGCCGATGATGTTTCTGTGTTCCGCGATTTCATGATCACCTGCCTGGGGGCACGCGTGACCGAGATGATCCAGCTGGATAATGGCCGGGTTGGTGGCTGTTGGTTCACCATCAACAACAAGACCTATGATCTGGCCTGCACCGAAGAACACGGCGGCGGCCATGGTCGGTTGCATCATGTCACCTATGCCTGTGATCAGCGCGAAGACATCCTGCGCGCCGCCGATATCTTTCTGGAAAACGGCGTTCACATCGAAACCGGGCCGCATAAGCACGCCATTCAGGGCAGGTTTTTCCTGTATGTCTGGGAACCGGCGGGCAACCGGGTGGAACTGGCCAATGCCGGGGCAAGGCTGATCCTGGCGCCCGACTGGGAACCGGTTGTCTGGACAGAGGCTGACCGCAAAAAGGGGCAGGCCTGGGGTCTAAAAACCATCGAAAGCTTTCACACCCACGGCACACCGCCAGTGGAAAGGTAGGAAAATATGTCAGGAATAGTTGTTCAGAATATCAAGCGCGCCGATCAATCGGTGATTGACGGGCTGGCCGAATGTGGCGTGGCAACCGTGCACGAGGCACAGGGCCGCAAAGGGCTGCTGGCTGATTACATGCGCCCGATCTATGCGGGCGCGCGCATCGCCGGATCGGCGGTGACAATCCTTGCGCCGCCCTGTGACAACTGGATGCTGCATGTGGCGATCGAACAGCTGCAGCCCGGCGATATCCTGTTGTTAGGCACCACTTCGCCCTCCAATGCCGGGTATTTCGGCGATCTGTTGGCGACCTCGGCGCAGGCACGCGGCTGTCGCGGGCTGGTGATTGATGCCGGGGTGCGCGACATTCGCGATCTGGCGGAAATGAACTTTCCAGTGTGGTCGAAACACATCTTTGCCCAAGGTACGATCAAGGAAACCGTCGGCTCGGTCAACGTGCCGGTGGTCTGCGCCGATGCGCTGGTCAATGCGGGCGACGTAATTGTCGCCGATGATGATGGCGTCTGCGTGGTGCGCCGCGAAGAGGCGGCGCAAGTGCTGGAAAAGGCCCGCGCACGTGAGGCGAACGAGGCCTCTAAACGGGCACGGTTCGAGGCTGGGGAACTGGGTTTGGATATCTATGACATGCGCGGTCGGCTGGCCGAAAAGGGTTTGAAATATGTCTAAGGGAACCCCCTGCATGTGGATGCGCGGCGGCACATCAAAGGGCGGGTATTTTCTGGCCTCTGACCTGCCGGACGACACGACCACGCGTGATGCGTTTCTGCTGGGCATCATGGGCAGCCCCGATGCGCGCCAGATTGACGGTATGGGCGGGGGTGATCCGCTGACCTCGAAGGTGGCCGTGGTGCAGGCGTCGGACCGCGATGGCGTAGATGTGGATTACCTGTTTTTGCAGGTGATGGTCGATCAGGCGATTGTGACGGATGCGCAGAATTGCGGCAATATCCTCGCCGGGGTTGGTGCCTTTGCCATTGAACGCGGGCTGGTCGCGGCGCAGGACGGCGAGACGTCGGTGACAGTGTTTATGGAAAACACCGGACAAATCGCGGTGCTGGGCGTGCAGACGCCGGGTGGCGTGGTGCAATATGCAGGTGATGCCCGGATTGATGGTGTGCCGGGAACAACGGCGCCGGTTCCGGTGGAATTCAAGGATACCGCCGGGTCGTCCTGCGGCGCTTTGCTGCCCACAGGTAATCAGGTGGACGTGATCAATGGTATTGAGCTGACGATGATCGACAACGGCATGCCCTGCGTGGTGATGCGCGCGACCGATATGGGGATCACCGGCGACGAAACCCCCGAAGACCTAGAGGCAAACGAACCCCTGCGCGCCGCGCTTGAGGATATTCGCCTGCAGGCCGGGCATTTGATGAACCTTGGCGATGTCTCGGGTAAAACCGTGCCCAAGATGACGATGGTCAGTGCGGCCAAACATGGCGGCGCGGTCTCGACCCGCACCTTTATCCCGCATCGCTGTCACAAAGCCATCGGCGTGCTGGGCGCGGTCAGCGTGGCCACCGCCTGTTTGCTGGAAAATAGCCCGGCTTTTGCCTTGTCAGACACTGGGTCTGGCACCCAACGCACTCTGGCCGTGGAACATCCCACTGGCGAGATGACTGTGGTGGCAACGCTGGATTCACACTGCACCATCGCCTCGGCCGCCATCCTGCGCACCACGCGCAAGCTGATGGATGGCGTGGTTTTCGCGCAATAGGAAAGAGTAAGAGATATGGACGCCAACTGGATACCCTTTCACCCAAACCCGAAAAAGCCGGATTTCATCCTGCCTGCCGGTGCGGTCGACGCCCATTGCCATGTGTTTGGCCCTGCGGCGGAATTCCCTTTCGCGCCGGAACGCAAATATACGCCCTGTGATGCGGGCAAGGACAAGCTGTTCGCGCTGCGCGACCACCTTGGGTTCACCCGCAACGTGGTGGTGCAGGCTACCTGCCACGGCAAGGACAACCGCGCCATGGTGGACGCGCTGAATGCCTCAAACGGTATGGCCCGCGGCATTGCCACGGTAGGGCCGGACATTACCGAGGATGAAATCGCTGACATGGACGCCGCCGGGGTGCGCGGCGTGCGGTTCAACTTTGTCAAACGGCTGGTTGATGACACCCCCAAAGAGGTGTTTCTGGGCATCGCCGACAAGATCAATGCCTTTGGCTGGCATATCGTCGTCTACTTTGAGTCGCCCGATCTGGCCGAACTGGTGCCGTTTCTGAAACAGCTGCCCACCATCATCGTAGTGGATCACATGGGCCGCCCCGATGTCACCAAAGGCGTCGACCATCCGGATTTCCAGCGTTTTGTGTCCCTGATGCACGACAATGAAAATATCTGGACAAAGGTCACCTGCCCGGAACGTCTGACAGTGACTGGCCCACCCTATGACGATGTGGTGCCTTACGCGGCCCATATCGTCGAACAATTCCCCGACCGGGTGCTGTGGGGCACGGATTGGCCGCACCCCAACATGAAATCCCACATGCCCGATGATGGGCAGTTGGTGGATTTCATACCGCGAATTGCCCCCGATCCAGGGCATCAGCAGAAACTGCTGATCGACAACCCGATGCGCCTTTACTGGGCGAGCTAGAGAACTGGAGCGAAAAATGAAGATAGATGAGGCATTTGACCATCACACGCCGATTCCCGGAACGACACTGTTTAACGGGGAAATGGCGATGAAAGGCTATGCGCTGAACAAGATGTGCTATTCCTTCAACGCGCAGGAAGCCCGCGATGAATACCTGGCAGACCCCGAGGCCTATTTCGACAAGTTCGGCCTGAACGAAGACCACAAACAGGCCTGCCGCAACAAAAATGTGCTGGAGATGATCGCGGCAGGCGGCAACATATATTACCTCGCGAAATTTGCTGGCATCTACAAACTGGACGTGCAGGACGTTGGCGCGCAGCAGACCGGTATGACCAAAGAGGCGTTCAAAGAAAAGCTGAGAAGGGCCGGAGACTGACATGGCTAGAATCATTGGTGGCCTGACCACGTCGCACATCCCCGCGGTGGGCAACGCGATTCATAACAAACTGTTCGAAGACCCCTATTGGAAGCCGTTTTTCGACGGCTATCCGCCCATCTGGAAATGGCTGGACAAACACAAACCGGATGTGGCGATCAACATCTACAACGACCACGGGCTGGGGTTCTTTCTGGACCAGATGCCGACCTTCGCCATTGGTGCGGCGCATGAATACAAGAACGAAGACGAAGGCTGGGGCATCCCCAAGCTTGATCCGTTCCCGGGTGATCCCAAGCTAAGCTGGCATATCATCGAAGGCATGGTTGCCGACGAATTCGACATCACCTCGTGCCAGGAACTGGCGGTGGACCATGGTTTCGTGGTGCCGATGCAGCTGTTCTGGCCCGGTGCACCACATAATGCGGACATGCCGCGGGTTGTGCCGATCAGTGCCAACACGGTGCAGCACCCGATCCCGACACTGAACCGGGCGCTGAATTTCGGCAAGGCGCTGAGAAAGGCGATCCTGTCTTATCCCGAGGACATAAAGGTGGTTGTTCTGGGCACCGGCGGCATGTCGCATCAGTTGGATGGCGAACGGGCCGGGATGATCAACAAAGAGTTTGATCAGATGTGCATGGAAAAGATCGTGACAGATCCGGAATCACTGACCAGCATCACAAGGCATGAGTTGGTCGAAAAGGCCGGCGCACAAGGCACCGAGTTCCTGATGTGGATGATGATGCGCGGTGCATTGGGCGACAAGGTGAACCCGCTGCACACCAATTATCACATCCCAATCTCGAATACTGGGGCTGGCACGATGATGCTGGAATGTGTCGACTAAACCAAATCGCAACCCAGCGGAACGGGCCGGAAAATTTGAAATTTTCCGGCCCGTTCCGCGGGGTTGCGATCCA
>JBLINN010000090.1:0-13369 GCA_047639325.1 Paracoccaceae bacterium
ACAAATCCAACAGTCGCTGTATTCTGTCACTATGCGTCACTTTTTCTGCTGCCCAAAGATCTGCGCCAGCACCATCATCAGCGTTGTCACCAGGATCATGATGGTCGAGATCGACGCAATTGTCGGGTCAATCTGGTCGCGCAGCGCATTGAACATGCTGCGGGTCAATGTGGGATTGTCGCCGCCCGATATGAACATCGCCACGATCACTTCGTCAAATGATGTCAGGAACGATAGCAGGGCGCTGGTGACAACCGCGAATTTGATCTGTGGCAATGTCACGGTCAGGAACGCTTTCCACCGGGGCGCGCCAAGGCCGCGCGCGGCTTCTTCCTGGCTCATGTCATAGCCTTTTAGCGCGGCGCCAGTGACGATCAGAACCAGCGGCAAGGCAAGAACCGTATGCGCCAGAACAAGCCCGGTGATGGTGTAAAGGATCTGCAATTTCACGTAGGCATAGAATGCGCCAATCGCGATCAGAACCACCGGCACCATCATCGGGGTGATCAGCAGGACAAACGCCACCCGGATAAATCGAATTTTGGACGCATGCAGCCCGTAGGCGGCCAAGACACCAACCGGTGTGGCCACCAGCATGGTCAGAAACGCCGCCTTCAGCGAGGTGCGCGTGGCCAGCATCCATTCGGAAGAGCCGAAGTAATTGCCATACCAACGGGTCGACCAGGTTTCAGGCGGGAATTCGAGATATTGGCTTTCGGAGAACGACATCGGGATCACGATCAGGGTTGGCGCGACCAACAGGATCATTGTCACAATCGCCAGCGCGTAAAGCCATAAGCGCTGACCATGTGTCACTTGGGTTTCCGTGGCCGGGGAATTGAACCAATTTGCCATCAGTGGCCGCCCCCGGTTATTTGCTCAAGGTTCAGGAACCTTGAGGCGATCCACAGGATCACCATTGTCATCACCAGCAGCACAACGCCAAGCGCGCTGGCGGCGCCCCAGTTCACAAACAGTTCGATGTTCGACACGATCTTCATCGACACCATGATGACCTTACCGCCGCCCAGAACCGCAGGGGTGACAAAAAATCCAAGGCACAGGACAAAGACCATCAGCGACCCGGCAAATAATCCCGGCGTCGACAGTGGGAAGAACACATTCCAAAACGCACGCCGGGGGCTGGCACCCAGATTAGCGGCCGCGTTCATATAATCACGATTGATCGATCTCATCGCGCCGTAAAGCGGTAAAATCAGGAACGGCAGCATGATGTGCACCATACCTATCAGGGTTCCGGTCATGTTATGCACCATCTTGATCGGCTCGTCCCAAAGGCCCAGCGATATGCCCCAGTCATTGACCAGGCCGCGCTTTTGCAACAGCACCAGCCACGCGTAGGTGCGCACCAGCAGCGATGTCCAGAACGGCAGAAGAACCGATATCATGCAAAAGGCCGCCAGCTTGCTGGGCAATTGCGACAGGAAATAGGCCAGCGGATATCCGATGAGAATGCAAAGACCGGTGGTCAGCAGGCTGACTTGAAAGGTTGTCATGAAAATCCGAAAATAAGATTTCCGTTTGATCATCCGCTCATAGTTTTCCAGCGAAAACTGCCCGTCGGCGCCGATGAAAGACACGTAAAACAGCCACCCGACGGGAAGCACCAGAATAACCAGCACCAACAACAGGGCGGGCGAACTTAACCCAAACAGCTTTAGCCGCTCAAGCCGTTCGTCAGCACGCAACCCCTTTGCATTCAGGTCAACAGACTGCATCCTAATCCTCCCGACCGTCGATAATCACGGTATCTTCGGGGGCAAGGCCAAGCGTGATACTATCGCCCACAGCGGGCAGCCGCGACACGGTCGCCTGACGGACAGCACCGCGCACGCTTATCAGTTCGCCCCCCGCCAACTGGGCGTTCAGCAGATAGCTGTCGCCTTGATAAATAACCTGTTTGGCGACGGCCTCGAAAATGTTCATGCCTGTTTCGGGTGCTGCATCCAGAAGCCGAATGCGTTCGGGTCGCGCCATCAGCAACAGGGTGGATGCATCCGGCACCGGGCTGGTATGGGTCAGAACCTGCGATCCAAAGGCAATCTGCCCGCCGGTCTTGTGAACCGGCAGAAAGGTCGAATCCCCGATGAAATCGGCAACAAAGCGATTTGCAGGCTGCTCGTAAAGATCGCGCGGGGTCGCCAGTTGCATGATCCGGCCATGGTTCACCACGGCGATGCGGTCCGACATGGTCAGCGCCTCGCGTTGGTCATGCGTCACATAAACGGTCGTCATGCCCAGCTTTTCGTGCAGGCTGCGCAGTTCAATCTGCATCTGGTCGCGCAGTTTCTTGTCCAGCGCCGATAACGGCTCGTCCATCAGCAGGATCCGGGGTTCAAACACAATCGCCCGGGCCACGGCCACGCGCTGTTTCTGCCCGCCTGACAATTGGTCGATCCCGCGATCGCCAAAGCCGCCCAGTTGAACGGTTTCAAGCGCCTCTTCAACGCGTCTGGCAATGTCAGTCTTTGACACTTTGCGCAGGCGCAGCGGATAGCCGACATTGCCCGCGACAGTCATATGGGGGAACAGCGCATAGCTTTGAAATGTCATGCCCACGTCGCGCAAATGCGGCGCGGTTCTGATGACTTCTTGATCCCCAAATTTCAGGCTGCCCTGGTCTGGCCGGGTAAACCCCGCCAAGACCATCAGCAGGGTGGTTTTCCCCGATCCCGAGGGGCCAAGCAGGGTCAGGAATTCCCCACTTTTGACCTCAAGCGAAACATCATTCAGCGCGTAGACTGATCCGTAGGTTTTGGTGACATTGCGCACCGAGATGGGCAGCGCTTCGGAGGTGGCATTGCTCAAGGCCATATCCCTTTTATTCAGATGCGACGGGCACGAATGCCCGCCGCAAGGTTGATAACCGCCAGATTATTCTGTCAGCATTTCCTGATACATTTCCGCAGCAACGGTTTCCCACTTGGCGTACCATTCCAGCGACACAGGCAATTGCAGCGCCGCATTTGCAGGCGACGATGGCAAACCGGCGGCTACTTCGGCAGAAATTTCGCCAGTGTCATACGCCGCCTTGTTGGTCGGTCCGTAGGTTATGTATTTCGGCAGATCGTCCTGATATTCGGCCTTGGAAATTTCCGCCAGAAATTCCATCGCGGTGTCCTTGTTTGGCGCGCCTTTTGGAATGGCGAAACAGTCGTAATCCAGCAGCGCCTGATTAAAGCTGTAGGCCACTTTGGCGCCGTCCTTGGCCGCATTGTCGAAACGTCCGTTCCAGCCGGTGGTCATGTCAACCTCGCCGTCTTTCATCAACTGGGCATGCTGCGCGCCAGAGGACCAGAATACGGCGATATGCGGCTTTAACTCGCGAATTTTGTTGATCGCCCGTTCGATGCCTTCTTCGGAATCAAGCGCGTCCCAGACGTCTTCCATGGCCACACCATCCGCCATCATCGCAGGCGCAAGCGCACCGGCGACCTTGCCGCGATAAGCGCGGCTGCCGGGGAATTTTTCGACATCCCAGAAATCTGCCCAGCTTTGCGGGCCCTCTTCGCCGTAAGTATCAGTGTTCCAGGCATAAACCGTTGAAAACACATCACCGCCGACGCAGAACTTTGATTTCAGGGTTGGGTAGAAGGTCGATACATCAATGATCGAATAATCCAGCTCTTCCAGCAGGCCTTCGGCCCCGGCGCGCGCTGCACTTCCCGACCCGCTGGCAACGATGTCCAGCGTCACCTGGCCGGACGATACCTGCAGGCGAACATCGGACATGCCGCCATAGGTTTCTTCTTTGACGACAATGCCGGTATTGGCCGATGCGGGCTGGAACAGCGCCTTGCTTTGCGCCTCTTGATATGACCCACCCCACGAGGCAATCGTTACCTTTTTATCTTGTGCCATTGCAGTGGTTGCCAGCAACGTCGCTGCAACTGTTATAAGTGTTAGATTTTTCATTTTTCAGTTTACCTTTAAGAATTGGTGTCACCCCTGTGCGATGACGGGTTGCCGGAATGATTATCGGATCGGTTGGTCCGGTGCCTTCCAATCCCGGGCTTTAGGGTTATGCCATCTGCGCGGCTTTTCTGATTTGGCGGCGGTCGTTCCATTGGTACCAGGCGACTGCAGCAGGCAAAAACCAAGGCGTGCCGGTGTAGAGCGGGCGGGTTGGATTATTCAGCCCGTCAAAGGCGGTTTGACCGTCCTTTAGGCCCAAAACCTTTTGCCCCAGCCGCATCCCCAGGTAGCCGGCCATCGAAACACCAGAGCCGCAGTACCCCATGGCGTAATGAACACCGTCATGGACGCCAGTATGCGCCAGTTCATCAAAGGTATAGGCGACGGTCCCGCTCCAACTGTGGGTCACGCCGTAATCGCGCAGTTCGGGGAAAATCCGGCACATACTTTGGTAAAGTTTCGCCCCACCCGCGTCCGCGCCGATTTCGCGCGCCGAGACCCGGCCACCAAACAGAATGCGGCGTCGGTCAGGCGATGCGCGATAATAATAGACCACTTTGCAGGTATCGCTGGCGATCCGGTCGGTTGGGAACAGGCGATCCACCAGCGGTTCGGGCAAGGGTTCTGTCGCGATGATATTGCTGCCGATCGGAATGACCCGCCGTTGCAACCATGGCGTCAGGTTTGTCGTATAGCCGTTGGTTGCAACGATCACATCCCGTGCGGTCACTTGGCCTTTTTCGGTGGTAACGGTGAAGCCAGTCGCGGTGCGTTCGATGTGTGATACGGCACAGTGGCCGGTGACATGCGCGCCCGCGTCGACAACCCGTTGCAACAGACCCCGGTGGAATTTTGCCGGGTGCAGGCTGGCATGGCGCGCAAACACCACGCCGCCATAATAGCTGTCTGACCCCAGTTCAGACAATTGCGTGTCGCGGGGAACGACGTGAACGTCGGTATTTTCGTCGCGGCGCAGCATTTGCGCGTCCCGCGCCAGGTCTTCATAATGCTGCGGGGTGTGGGCGGCGTGATAGCGGCCAGAGCGTTTGAAATCACACTCAATGTTTTCGGCTTGGATCAGGTCTTGGATCCATTGCAGCGCCTTTTCGCCCTCTTGCCGGATGGCCCGGGCTTTTTCGACGCCATATTTTCCGGTCAGCTTTTCCAGTGACGGCTTTACGCTGGTGCTGATCTGCCCGCCGTTACGCGTACTGCAGCCAAAACCGGGATCGCCCGAATCAAGCACAAGCGTGGATCGACCCGCCCGCGCCGTTACCAAGGCCGCATTCAACCCGGTGTACCCCGAGCCGACAATGACAACGTCGGCGTTTTGCAAAGGCTGCTCTGGCAGAGCGGGCGCAGGGCCGATCTGGTCAAGCCAATAGGGCTGTTGGCTGAACCCTGGCAAAAGCCCCTTTTCCATTCTGTGCGCCCCCAAGGTGAAACAATCCGGGCGCGCCTAGCCAGCCGCACCTTTGACGATGCTATGGGCCTATTGGTCTGATTTTTATATCCATTATGTTTTTTTAGGCAGACCAATCAGACTTTCAGCGCCGGAAGGGTGCGGATGATGTCTATACTTCTTTGGATTTCGTCAGGGACCGAGCTGCCAAAGCCAAACACCAGCCCTTTTTGGCGGATCGGCGTCAGGCAATACTGGCTAAGCGGCGCAAGTGTTACATTCTTCGCTTTGGCCTGCGCCACCAGTTGGTGTTCGTCCACCTTGTCGTCAAGATAGGCGGGTGTGTGAAAGCCGCTGGTGGTTTCCTGCAGGCGGATTGTATCGGGCAACCCTTGGGCTGCGGTCATCAGCGCATCATACCGGGCTTTGTACAGCCGTCGCATCATCCGGATATGGGTGGAAAAATATCCCTCGTCCATGAAATCCGAAACGATGGCCTGGGTCGAGGTTGACGGCCCGCTGACCCAAGAGGAAAACACCCTGTCGAAGGTCTCGGTCATTCTTTCGGGCACCAGAACGAACCCCAGCCGCAGCGACGGAAACAGGGATTTCGAAAACGTGCCAACATAAAGCACGCGGCCATGGGTATCGATGCTTTTCAAGGCGGGCTGCGGCCGGGTGCCAAAGTAGAATTCGCCATCATAATCATCCTCGACGATCAGCGCTCTTGCATCGGTGGCGGCCTCTAGCAGTTCAAACCTGCGGGCCAGCGACATGACATGCCCCAGCGGTTGCTGATGCGAGGGGGTCACAAAGGCCAGTCGAAAATGCGGCGCTTTTTCAATGCCTTCGGAAACGATCAACCCATCATTGTCAACGGAAACCGGCACCAAATCTGCGCCGGTTGACACAAACGCATTGCGGGCCCCTTTGGCGCCGGGGTTCTCAAACCAGACGCGATCACCAGCATCCAGAAACAGCTGCCCGATCAGCGAAAACGCCTGTTGCGCGCCGGTTGTCACAAATATCTGTTCCGCTTTGCAGGTGATCCCGCGGGCTGCCGCCAGATGCGTGGCAATTGCGTTGCGCAATCCCTGGTGGCCCTGCGGCGGCCCATACCCCATGATATCGTCCCGATCTCCCCGCAGATGGCGCGATGAAATCCGCGCCCATTGTGCCAGCGGAAAGGCATCAAGTGCGGGCAAGGCACTGACGAAGGCCTGCGAATTATGCGGCAGCCGGGCGCGCGGGGCATAGGCCCCCGACGCGTGACTGACCGTATAGGACAAACGTGGCTGATTGGCAGAATCCGGTTCATACCCGGTGGGAGGCGACGGCGGTTTTTGTGAAATCAGAGTTTCGCTGACAAAGGTTCCCGCCCCGACGCGCGAGGTCAGCATGCCCTCGGATATCAACCGGTCAATGGCGTCGATGACCGTTGTCCTGGACACGCCCGCCTCGCGCGCCATCGTCCTGCTGGCGGGCAAACGATCACCCGCCTTCAATCCCCCCGACAGCAATATGTCGCGAAGCGCCATGTAAAGCTGCACGCTGATGGTTTTGCGCGATGTCCGATCCAGTTGGATCGAAGACAGCAACGCGCCAGCCTCTCGTTTCATCGTGGTGCCCCCCCAGATTGGTCTACATAATTTGCGATAATGGATATTCAGTCGGGACCAATATCATGTACGTTTGCGGGAAAGTAACCTAATTATTCCCGGTGGCAGGCCTTTTATGAAAATCACGTCTATTGAAACGTTCACAGACGAATTTGTCTGTTTTGTACGTGTCACAACCGAAGATGGGTCCCAGGGCTGGGGTCAGGTCGCGCCGTATTTTGCGGATATCACCGCCAAGGTTGTCCAACGTCAGGTCGCCCCCTATGCGCTGGGCAAGGACGCGTTTGATATTGACGGCATTCTTAACCTTGTCAGGGACCGCGAACATAAGTTTCCCGGATCCTACCTGCGCCGTGCGATGGGCGGGCTGGATACAGCGCTTTGGGATCTGCGGGGCAAGATCCAAGGCAAACCTGTCTGCGCACTGATCGGCGGCACACCCGGCCAATTTCGCGCCTATGCATCGTCGATGAAGCGCGACATTACCCCCAAAGCCGAAGCCGACAGGTTTATGCGGCTGCGCGATCAACACGGGTTTGACGCGTTCAAATTTCGCATCGGTGCCGAGGTCGGCTGGGACACTGACGAATGGCCCGGTCGAACCGAAGAAATTATCCCGACGATCCACAAGGCGCTGGGGGATGACGTGGCGCTTTTGGTTGACGCAAACTCTTGCTTTTCGGCCAAACGCGCCATCGAGGTTGGCCATATCCTGCAGGACAACGGGGTGTCGCATTATGAAGAACCCTGTCCCTATTGGGAATTCGATCAGACCAAACAGGTCACCGACGCCCTGGATATCGATGTGACGGGCGGCGAGCAGGACTGCATGATGGCCAACTGGAAAGGCATGATTGACGGCAGGGTTGTCAATATCATCCAACCGGACGTTTGCTATCTTGGAGGCATCAACCGCACCCTTCGCGTTGCCAAAATGGCCGAGGCTGCGGGCCTGCCTGTGACGCCGCATTGTGCGAATCTTTCGATGGTCACGCTGTTCACCATGCATCTTTTACGGGCGATTCCGAATGCCGGGAAATACCTGGAGTTCGCGATTGAGGGGCTGGATTATTATCCCTGGCAGGACAAATTGTTCGTGACTGACCCGTTCACGATAATCGACGGCAAAGCGACGGTAACGGACGCGCCCGGTTGGGGCGTCGAGGTTAGCCCAGAATGGCTTGGCAAATCGTCTTATGAGCTGAGCGAACTGGAAACCTGACTTGGATGCTGGCGGGCGCTGCGCCTGAAAAAACGAATACCAACAACAAACGACGGTAACGCGGGGTTCATATCCGGCGACGCGCATTCGCGCCACCGCAAGTCCTCCTCTGCGTCATAGTTCGCTCGAAAGCCGCAGGTGGCATGTCGGCCGCGTGGATCGTCGAAATTCGAAGGTCGCCATCACGGCAGTCACGCGCAACCGTATAAGGCCTGGGTCAATGCTTGCGGAACGGGAAATTCCGCACAGGCCGTATCAGCGGCAATACGGGCCACCACGGTGTTGGGCGGTGTCAAAGTGGAAATGATCGCGGTGGTGACTGTCGGCGTTGGGGCCAAGAACCGTGCCAAACGGCCCGCAAGCGGCTTTGTGGATCTGGTGCAGGGGTTTGCGCGTGGTGCCCTGCCCCCAGCCTTTGAGCACGGTGATCACCTCGCCGTCCATCATGGTAAAACCCGAGATGTCGATCGCCTTGCCGCGCCCGTGCTCTGATATTTTGGCCCCGGGGCGGTTGTTGCGAGTGCGGCAGGTGTAATGGGCGGCCACGCTTATTTCTACCACCGGGCCACGGCGACGGAAGGTTGGTTTCAGGCTTTTGCGCACCCATTCGTTCAGCGCCTTGGCGGTGGTACAGTCCAGCGAAGCAGGCGTCGACAACGCCACACCAGAGACCGAGCGCACGCGCACCCCGTTTTTCAGCCCGCAACCTTTCAGCTTGGCGGGGATCCGGTCGATCTTTTCGCCCTGAATCTCGATATCGCCGCAAACCGACCCTTTGCGCTTTTTGCGTCGCCCAAACAGCGCCTCTTGCACCACGCTATCGGGGCGCGCCCAAGGGCGGGCCGAGGTATCGGGGGCCAGCAGGGTTTGCGCGCCAGGCAGGGCACCGGACAGGACACTGGGGCGGGCGGCGGCCAGCAGCATCTGGTCCGAAACGGGGCGCGCCTGCGGGCGGTGTGGCGCGGTGATTTGCGCCTTGGGTGCGGCGGCGCTGACCGGGGGTGCGGGCCGGGTGTGGGGGCGGATTGCCTGGTTTGGACTGGCATTCGGAGTGGCGGCGGCCCGCGCCGGGGGGCGGGGTGATTGTTCGGGGGCGGTGGCGGCAACCGACGAGGCCCCCAAGCCGAGGGCGACCAGCGCCATCACGATAACAGATCGGATCATTTGGCCCCCTTTCCGCGCCCAAAATCGGGGGCGGCGGTATCTTGTCCGGCTTCAATAATACCGCGACGAATGGCGCGGGTATGGGTGAAATAGTCAAACAGGTGGTCCCCGTCACCAGTGCGGATGGCGCGTTGCAGGGCAAATAATTCTTCGGTGAAGCGGCCCAGAATTTCCAGCGTCGCCTCTTTATTGGTCAGGAACACGTCACGCCACATGGTTGGATCACTGGCCGCAATCCGGGTGAAATCGCGGAAACCGGCGGCGGAATATTTGATCACCTCGCTATCGGTCACCCGGCGCAGATCATCGGCCACCCCAACCATCGTATAGGCGATCAGGTGCGGCGCGTGGCTGGTGACGGCCAGCACCAAATCATGGTGATCGACGTCCATCTCTTCGACATTCGCGCCCATTCCCTGCCAAAGGCTGGTCAGCCGGGTCACAGCGTCCCGGTCGGCATCCGGTCCCGGCGTTAGCAGATGCCATCGGTTTTCAAACAGCTCGGCAAACCCGGCGCGCGGCCCGGAATGTTCGGTGCCAGCCAGCGGATGGCCGGGGATAAAGTGCACGCCTTCAGGGACATGCGGGGCAACTGCGCGCATCACAGCCCCTTTGACTGACCCCACATCAGTAACCGTGGCGCCGGGTTTCAGCGCACCCGCGATCTGTTCTGCCACAGCGCCCATCACCCCGATAGGCACACACAGCACCACAAGATCAGCGTCTTTTACCGCCTCAGCGGGGCTGTCAACGATGGCGTCGCACAACCCAAGTTCCACCGCAACTGCGCGGGTTTCGGCACTTTTGGCGGTACCGACGACCTGACCCGCCAAACCGGCCCGGCGCATCGCCAAAGCCATCGATCCGGCAATCAGCCCCAGGCCAATCAGCGCGACCTTGTTGTAAATTACAGTGTTGTCAGCGTCGGTGCTCATACCGCCCCCTTAAAAGCCGCGATGGCAGCGGCCACCTGACGGCACGATGCCTCGTCCCCAATGGTGATCCGCAGCGCCTGTGGCAGGTTATACCCGGCCACCCGCCGCACGATCAGGCCTTGCGCCTGAAGATAGGCATCACAGGTTTCGGCCTCTTGCTGGTCGGCAAACCGCGCCAGGATGAAATTGGCGCAGGACGTATCCGAGACCACCCCAGCCTCGGCCAAAGCATCCGCCAGCCAGGCGCGCCATTTGGCGTTCTCGGCGCGGCAAAACTCGACATATCCTGTGTCGCGGATCGACGCCTCGGCGGCGGCCAGTGCCAAACCAGACAGGTTGAACGGCCCACGTATCCGGTTCAGCACGTCGATGATCGCCTGCGGGCCATAGCCCCAGCCAACCCGCGCGCCTCCCAGACCGTAGAGCTTGGAAAACGTGCGCGTCATCACCACGTTGTCGCGCTGATGCACCAAAGCGGCGCCAGCGTCGAACCCTTCGACGAATTCGGCATAGGCCCCGTCCAGCACCAGCAATGCCTGCTGGGGCAGGCCTTCGGCCAGACGCGCCACTTCGGCGACGCCGATCATCGTGCCGGTGGGGTTGTTGGGGTTGGCGATGAACACCAGTTTGGTGCGCTCCGTGCAGGCGGCCAGAATGGCATCGACATCCGTCACCCGGTCATGTTCCGGCACTTCAACCGGGGTGGCCCCGGCAGCCTGCGCCGAGATGCGGTACATCGCAAAGCCGTGTTCAGTATGGATCACCTCGTCCCCCGGCCCGGCAAAGGCCTGACACAGAAAAGCGATGATCTCGTCACTGCCCGCACCACAGATGACGCGCGCCGGGTCCAGCCCGTGAACCTCGCCAATCGCGGTGCGCAGCGGCAGGTGGTCGGTGGACGGATAGCGGTGCATGTTCGCTGCCATATCGCGCACCGCCTGCACCGCTGCCGGGCTAGGCCCCAGCGGGTTTTCGTTGGACGACAGTTTGACAATATTGCTGACGCCCGCCACAAGCGCCGCGCCGCTTTCGTAAAGCTCGATATCCATGATGCCTGGCTGTGCAACGATGTGGCTGGTCATACCCGGTGTCCCCCTAGTGTCGGGACGTTTTATCGGGGGGACCGCGCGGTGGCCAGTTCGTTTTTATCACACGGCGTGCGCCACAGGGTTTTTTGCCGATCCTCACCGCGCGACCTGTCCTGCGCATAGACATTTGACTTGCCGATGATACTGTTCGCCCAAACCATCCCGCCATAACAAAAGAGGGTCCGTTTTGGTCAGTCTGAACCGCGTCGAAATGCAGAAATCCAGCCGCGAGATGATCCGGGCGTTGGGGCCGGACACGCTGGACGTGGCCGAAATTTCTGGCAAATGGGGGCAGATATTCGATTTCCGGTCGTACGAGCAGTTTCTTTATCCCGAATACGACATTTGCGCCGGGCCTTACACGAATGAGGAGGGCAAGCCGCGCAAGTTCCATCTGGTTATCGCCAATCAGATCTGGGAACATCTGGACCGCCCCTATGCGGCCACCAATAATGTGCGCAAGATGCTGAAAAAAGGCGGGTATTTCTGGCTGGCGGTGCCGTTCTTTGTGCCGTTTCACGCCGCCCCCATGGACAATTCACGCTGGTCGGCGCGCGGGCTGAAGAACCTGTTGGTCGAATGCGGGTTTGAGGAAAGCGCAATTCACGCCGAGCAATGGGGCAACCGCAACGCCGCTTTGCGCAACATGGAAGAGAAATGGCCGCCGCGGTATGACGAGGCGACCGACCCGTTGGAAAATGATCCCAATATGCCGATCTGTTCCTGGGCGATTGCGCAGCGCACCTGAAGATCAGGCCGCGCGGTCCTGTGGCAGGTACTGACCAGTCGCCGGGTCCAGCCGATAGCGTGCGGCATGATGTGCGGCGGATGTGCTAAGCGCGTTTACGCTGTCGATGATGAACTGCACGGTGTCATCCTGCATCAGATAGCTGAAATTAAGCCGCACCCAGCCGGGTTTGACCTGCTCCTGACCGGCGATCACCTGATCGTACAACGCCTCGGATGAGGGTCGGTTGATATGCAGCAGGTGATGCCCATACGGCCCGGCGCAGGCACAGCCGCCACGGGCCTGAATGCCATAAATGTCGCTGAGCATCCGGGTGAACAGGTTTTGATGTACCGGATTGCCTGCTTCGTCGTGGATCAGAAAGGAAAAGATCGGCAAGCGGTGCGCCTTATCGGTGCCCAGCAAGGTCAGCTGCGGGTTATCCGCCCAGCCGTCCAGCGCCATGGTGTTAAACCGCGCCTCTTGCGCCGCGATGTGCTGCGCGCCGACCACGTCCTTGATGATGAACGCCAGTGCCGCGCGGATGTCGCCGATGATGTTGGGCGTTCCGGATTCTTCACGTGCCACCAGATCGTCCAGATATTCGTGCCGCCAGGGCGAGACATACAGAACCGTGCCACCCCCCGGCGCGCTGGGGCGGGTGGCGCGCACGGATTTGATGTTGACCACCAACACCCCCGACGCCCCCGGACCGCCGGGAAATTTATGCGGCGAGAAAACAATCGCGTCTTTGCGGGCATCACTGTCGGCGCGCATATCCATCGGCAGATACGGCCCCGCCCCGGCATAATCCCAGACCGACAGTGCCCCACGCGCCTTTAGCAAACGGGTCACCGGATCGGGGTCGGTGATGATGCCAGTCACGTTGGAAGCGGCGGAAAAGCTGCCAATCACTAGGTCAGAATAAGAATGCAATTCAATAGCTTGCGCCAATACATCCAGATCAGGCCCACCATCTGCAGATTCCGGAATTTCGACAACCAACGCCTTGCTTTCGCGCCATGGCAGGATGTTGGAATGATGCTCGTATGGGCCGATGAACACCACGGGCTGGTCGGCCTGATTGACGCCAAACAGGCTGACCAGACGGTTCAACCCGGCGGTGGCGCCTGATCCGGCAAAGATCACTGCGTCTTCGGCTGTGGCCCCCACAAGCTGGGCAATTTCGCCGCGCGCCTCTTCGCGCAGACGGGTCATGTAGGCGCCGCAAAACGAGGTTTCGGTGTGGCTGTTGGCATAAAATGGCAGGACATTG
>JBLINN010000091.1:0-13303 GCA_047639325.1 Paracoccaceae bacterium
GATCTCATCTCTCTTGCTCCGGGCTTTGGCCAGCGTTACAGCTGGGTACGAGCCATGGGCAAGCAATCGTTCTTGCCCCATGTATTTGTACTTCTGACGCCCGAGTTTTGAGCCGTTTGGGATAATCATCAGAAATAGACCCAAAGAGTCATAAAGCTTATATGCTTTATCTCTTTGTTTTGCCTTGAGAATTTGGAACACTGACAGTGCCAAGTGGGGTACGATCTCCGATGGATTTGCGTGATACCCCACTTTCATACCCCACTTTAGTGTGTGAAAGTGGGGTATGAAGGGTTCAGCTATATTCACCATGGGATCACAAAAACGCATAAAAATAAATGGTTTTGAGAAGAAATGAGCATGTATGAGAAGGTAACTTGGTGCCCAGGAGAGGACTCGAACCTCCACATCCTTGCGAATACTAGCACCTGAAGCTAGCGCGTCTACCATTCCGCCACCTGGGCAGGTGTCGTGAGCCGTGCATTTACGCTCGGTTTCCGAGGGTGTCAAACGGAATTTCTACCCTTTTTCATATCGTTCCGGAAATGATGGCCGCAAATAGCACGGTATCGGGACAGCATAGGGGCGACATTGGGCCTGAAACAGCATTTGTCAGGCGTCAAAGCCGCAAATCGCGGCTATTTTGCGCCTTGTTTGCAACGGGGCAGAGCGTTAGATCATTTCAGGGCCAACACGAACAGGAGACTTGGTATGTCCAGAATGGTTACGATCTTTGGCGGATCCGGGTTTGTTGGCCGATATGTGGCGCGGCGCATGGCCAAAGAAGGCTGGCGCGTGCGGGTTGCGACGCGGCGACCAAACGAGTCGCTGTTTGTCAAACCTTACGGCGTGGTTGGTCAGGTTGAGCCGGTTCTGTGCAATATTCGCGACGACGCTTCGGTGGCGGCTGTCCTGCACGGGGCGGATGCGGTGGTGAACTGTGTTGGCGTGCTGAACGAACTTGGCGCCAACAGCTTTGATGCCGTTCACGTAGACGGCGCCGCCCGGGTTGCGCGGCTTGCGGCGGAACAAGGCGTTCAGCGGATGGTGCATATCTCGGCGCTTGGCGCAGATGCTGACAGTGACTGCGACTATGCCCGCACCAAGGCGATGGGCGAAGCCGCTGTGCTGGACCACATGCCGGATGCCGTTATCCTGCGCCCTTCGGTGATTTTTGGAACCGAAGATCAGTTTTTCAACCGGTTTGCGTCGATGACCCGCTGGGGTCTTGTGCTGCCTCTGGCCGCGGCCAGCACGCAGTTTCAGCCGGTCTATGTGGATGACGTGGCCAAGGCCGCTGTGGCTGGCGCGTTGGGCACTGCTGCGCCGGGCGTGTATGAGTTGGGCGGGCCGGAAACGGCCACATTGCGCGCCTTGATTGACAAGATGTTGGGCGAAATCCACCGCAATCGGGTTGTGGTGAACCTGCCGCATTTTGCGGCGCGGATCATGGCATTTTCGTTTGATATGATGCAAAAACTTAGCCTTGGCTTGATCCCCAACGGCCTACTGACCCGCGATCAGCTGCGCAATCTGGCGCATGACAGTATCGTGTCCGAGGGCGCGCGCGGCTTTAGCGACCTAGGGATCGAGCCAGTTGTGATGGCGGCTGTTCTGCCGGATTATCTG
This sequence comes from Paracoccaceae bacterium, assembly GCA_047639325.1. Lineage (GTDB taxonomy): Bacteria > Pseudomonadota > Alphaproteobacteria > Rhodobacterales > Rhodobacteraceae > NVQY01. The sequence goes on from JBLINN010000091.1 coordinate 1,630, forward strand.
TGGCGGTTCCGGCCCTCTGGCCAGTTTGATGAAATTACCCAGTCGGCTGGCAATCTGCGCCCGTAACCACGCCCGGGTTCAGGCGCTATAGGCATAGACCAACAGGACAACGCCCAAGATCACTCGGTAGATCACATAGGGTGTAAAGCTGACACTGCGCAGCAAGCGCATCATCAAGGTCAGGGCCAACAGCGCCGACACAAAGGCAAATGCCGCCGCCAAGGCGCTGTCACGGATGGCGGCGCTGTCGGCCTCAACCGCCATTTCGGCCCCCAGCAAGATGCCCGAGGCCAGGATGGTCGGGATCGACATCAGCATCGACAGTTTCGCCGCGTCCTGACGCCCGTATCCCATCTGGCGCGCGCCGGTGATAGTAATGCCAGACCGCGAGGTGCCGGGGATCAACGAGATCGCCTGCCACAGGCCCATCTTGACCGCGTCCTTTACGGACCAATCCTCGGCCGTTTTGTCGGCAGCGCCGGATTGGTCGGCCCAATAAAGGACAATGCCAAAGATCAGCATCGTCCAGCCGATCACGGTGACCGATCGCAGGGCATCACTGAGGCCGGTGAAATGCAAAACCGCGCCAAGCAGGATCACCGGGATCGTGGCCACCACCAGACCCAGCGCCAATTGCGCGCCGGGGGTGTCGACCTTGCCGCGAACCAGACGTAGCAGGCCGATCAGGCCAACTTTTACATCCGCCCAGAAATACAGGACAACAGCGCCCAAAGTACCAACGTGAACCGCCACATCAATCAGCTGACCCTGGTCTTTAAACCCGCTGAGAATGGGCAACAGAATCAAGTGGCCAGAGGACGAAACCGGCAGGAATTCGGTCAAACCCTGGATCACGGCCACGAGAATCAGTTGGAAAAGGGGCATGTCGGGGGTGATCCTGTTACGCTTTGGTTCGTTTGACTTAGGTATATGTCCCTTATTTCAAAAGGAAAGCCCGGATTTAGGACCGGCTTGATACCTAAAAATGTTGCATCGCAGCAATATTTTTGACAACAGAGGAAAAAATATCATTTATAGTTCAGTGCTTCTGCCTTTTAAATCTTTTCACCATCCCATAAACAGTGTCAGCCTGTAATTCATGGAGTTTGACCAATGGCCAAACAGCCGATGCTAAAATTTGTGCAGATCGACCGGGACATGCCGCAGAAGCGGGATGCGGATTTGCGGCGTGATGATTTCCATGAGATCTATGCCGAGTATGCCAAGACGAAAGCTGCGGAGCAGGCTAGTCGGTGTAGTCAGTGTGGTGTGCCCTATTGTCAGTCGCATTGTCCGCTGCACAATAACATCCCCGACTGGTTGCGTCTGACCGCCGAAGGGCGCCTGCAAGAGGCGTATCAGATCAGTCAGGCCACCAATACCTTCCCGGAAATCTGTGGCCGTATCTGCCCGCAGGATCGCCTGTGCGAAGGCAATTGCGTCATCGAACAATCCGGGCATGGCACCGTGACCATTGGCGCCGTGGAAAAATACATCACCGATACCGCCTGGGATCAGGGCTGGGTGTTGCCGATCAAACCCGACCTTGAACGCCCCGAAAGTGTGGGCATCATTGGCGCGGGCCCCGGGGGGCTGGCCGCCGCAGATGTGCTGCGCCGTGCGGGCGTGCGGGTGACGGTTTATGACCGCTATGACCGCGCCGGCGGGCTGCTGACCTATGGCATCCCCGGCTTTAAGCTGGAGAAGGATGTGGTGATGCGCCGCAATGACCAGCTGGCGCAGGGCGGCGTGGAATTTGTGCTGGATTGCAACGTCGATGCCGACATTTTCACCGCCATCCAGGCCGAGCATGATGCGGTGATTATCGCCACCGGCGTCTACAAATCCCGCGATCTGGCGATGCCGGGCAGCGGCACCAAAGGCATTGAAAAGGCTATTGATTTCCTGACTGTCAGTAACAAGCGCAGCTTTGGCGATACGGTCGCAGACTTTGACAATGGCCGGATGGATGCCAAGGGCAAACGGGTTGTTGTCATCGGCGGTGGCGACACGGCGATGGACTGTGTGCGCACCTCGATCCGCGAGGGCGCGACCAGTGTTAAATGCCTCTATCGTCGGGATCGGGCCAACATGCCGGGCAGTTTGCGCGAAGTGGCCAATGCCGAGGAAGAGGGCGTGATCTTTGAATGGCTGAGCGCGCCCAAAGGCTTTGTTGGTGATGATGCCGTCACCGGTGTGATGGTGCAGAAAATGCGCCTTGGCGCACCGGATGTGACGGGTCGGCAAGCGCCCGAGGTGATTGAGGGCGCTGACTATGTTGAACCTGCCGATCTGGTGATCAAGGCGCTGGGGTTTGAGCCGGAAGACCTGCCAACATTGTGGGATCAGCCGGACCTAAGCGTGACCAACTGGGGCACCATCAAGGCCGATTTTGGCACCGGGGCTACGGAAATGCCGGGGGTCTATGCGGTGGGTGATATCGTGCGCGGGGCGTCGCTGGTGGTGTGGGCGATCAAGGATGGGCGCGACTGTGCCGGGGCCATTCTGGAGCGGTTCAACACCCGCGCCGCGATGGCCGCAGAGTAGGCCAAGCCGTGGGTTTTGGCAGTTTTGTACAGGGGTAAAACGGCGTTTGTGCCGTTTTGTACATCGCCCAAAGACCCCGCCAAGACCCCTGCCCGCCCCCGGACGGCCCGGCGCACGCAAGACACAAGCCCGGACCGCCCAACACCAGCCCGGGCCTGCCCCCTGCCCCGCAATGGCGGATGATGGGTAACGGGCCCGAAAAGCGGGATCAGCAAAAGGGTCACATATGCTGACCCGATGAGTGAACAAAGGATGAAGGCCATGACAGAGTTGAAGGGTCAATGCATGTGCGGCGCGGTCACTGTGACCGCGACCAGCGCCAAACCAAGCCTTGTGGCCTGTCACTGCGACATGTGCCGCCGCTGGACCAGCAGCATGTATATGTCGCTGCGCACTGATCCGGGGTCCGTCACGGTGACCGGCCCGGCGCGGGTTTTCAAATCATCCGACTGGGCCGAACGCGCGTTCTGCGACACTTGTGGATCGGCACTGTGGTATTCGACCCTGCATGACGGGCAGAAAAACCTTGCCGCCGGGTTGTTTGAAAATGCCGCCGGAGCCGAAGTGAAGCTGGAATTTTTCATCGACAAAAAGCCCACAGGGTTCGCCTTGGCTGGTGACCGGAAACAGATGACCGAGGCCGAAGTGTTCGCCGCCTTTATGCCGGACGCGGAGGCAAGCGAATGAGCCGCCACTGGACGGGATGCGGCCTGTGCGCGGCGCGGCTGAAACACCGGGCGACGGCAGAGGGTAACGGCCGACATTCAACGGGGCGGGTCGTTCGGACACTCACGCCGTCTGTATGGCAAAGTTCAGCGCGCTGAGAAGCGAATAGAGAAAAAGAGGCCTGATGCCACGGGGAACCGGGCATTGCAGGGAAGGAGAGACGAGATGACCAAATATGATGCCGAATGGGCTGCTGCCGAGGAAACAAAGCGCAAGTGGATGGCTGAAAACAGTCTCTATTCTGAGGAAGACGAGCATTCTTCCTGCGGGGTTGGCTTGGTTGTTTCGATTGATGGCAGCAAGAGCCGCAAAGTGGTGGATGCCGGGATTAACGCGCTAAAGGCGATCTGGCACCGGGGCGCTGTGGATGCGGATGGCAAGACCGGCGATGGCGCGGGTATTCACGTGCAGATTCCGGTGACCTTCTTTTACGACAAGATCCAGCGCACCGGGCACGAGCCGCGTTTGGACGAGTTTATGGCCGTGGGGCAGGTATTTCTGCCACGCACCAATTTTGGCGCGCAAGAGACCTGCCGGACCATCGTGGAAACCGAAGTGTTACGGATGGGCTATTACATTTATGGCTGGCGGCATGTGCCGGTGGATGTGACCTGTTTGGGGGAAAAGGCCAACGCGACCCGACCCGAGATTGAGCAGATCCTGATTTCCAACTCCAAGGGTGTGGATGAGGAGCAGTTTGAGCGCGAGCTGTATGTGATCCGGCGGCGGATTGAAAAGGCAGTGGCGGCTGAGGGAATTCACGGGCTGTATATTGCGTCGCTCAGCTGTCGGTCGATCATCTATAAGGGGATGATGCTGGCCGAGCAGGTGGCGGTATTTTACCCCGATCTGATGGACGAGCGGTTTGAATCAGCTTTTGCGATTTACCATCAGCGTTATTCGACCAACACCTTCCCGCAATGGTGGCTGGCGCAGCCGTTCCGGATGCTGGCGCATAACGGCGAGATCAACACGCTGCGGGGCAATATCAACTGGCTGAAAAGCCACGAGATCCGCATGGCGTCGGCGACGTTTGGGGATATGGCCGAGGATATCAAGCCGATCATTGCCAGTGGGTCGTCGGATTCCGCCGCGCTGGATTCGGTGTTCGAGGTTCTGGTGCGGGCCGGGCGGTCTGCGCCGATGGCCAAGACGATGTTGGTGCCTGAGTCGTGGTCCAAGCAGGCGGTGGAGTTACCGCAGGCGTGGCGCGACATGTATTCCTATTGCAATTCGGTGATGGAGCCGTGGGACGGCCCGGCCGCGTTGGCGATGACCGATGGGCGCTGGGTTTGTGCCGGGCTGGACCGGAATGGCCTGCGTCCGATGCGCTATGTGGTGACGGGTGATGGGTTGCTGATTGCCGGGTCCGAGGCCGGGATGGTGCCGATTGACGAGGCGCATGTGGTGGAAAAGGGCGCGCTGGGGCCGGGGCAGATTTTGGCCGTGGACATGAAAGAGGGCAAGCTGTTTCACGACACGGAAATCAAGGACAAGATGGCCGCCAGCCAGCCGTTTGGTGACTGGGTCAGCAAGATCAACGATGCCGACGAGGTGTTGGCCGGTGTCAGTGAGCGCGCGATGTTCAGCGGGGACGCGCTGCGCAAGCGGCAGATCGCGGCGGGCTATACGATTGAAGAGCTGGAGCAGATCCTGTCGCCGATGGCTGAGGATGGCAAGGAGCCGCTGGCCAGCATGGGGGATGACACGCCCTGCGCGGTGTTGTCGAAGATGTACCGCCCGCTGAGCCATTTCTTTCGCCAGAACTTTAGTCAGGTGACCAACCCGCCAATCGACAGTTTGCGCGAATTCCGGGTCATGAGCCTGAAGACGCGGTTTGGTAACCTTAAGAACGTATTGGACGAAAGCAGCAGCCAGACCGAAATTGTGGTGCTGGAAAGCCCGTTTGTTGGCAATGCGCAGTTTGATGCGCTGATCCAGCAGTTCAACGCGCCGCTGATCGAGATTGATTGTACGTTTGCGCCGGGCACTGGCGCGCTGAATGAGGCGCTGGCGCGGATCCGGTCCGAGGCCGAGGACGCTGTGCGATCCGGGGCGGGGCATATTGCGCTGACGGACCAGCATTCCGGCCCCGGGCGGGTGGCGATGCCGATGATCCTGGTGACCAGTGCGGTGCATTCGCATCTGACGCGCAAGGGCTTGCGGACCTTCTGTTCGCTGAGCGTGCGCAGTGCGGAATGTGTTGATCCGCATTATTTCGCGGTGTTGATCGGCTGTGGTGCCACCGTGGTGAACGCCTATCTGGCCGAGGATTCGCTGGCCGACCGGATTGATCGTGGGTTGCTGGATGGCACGCTGACGGAAAACGTGGCGCGGTATCGGGATGCGATTGATCAGGGTCTGTTAAAGATCATGGCCAAGATGGGGATTTCGGTGATTTCGTCCTATCGTGGCGGGCTGAATTACGAGGCCGTGGGGCTAAGCCGGGCGATGTGTGCTGAGTATTTCCCCGGCATGACCAGCCGGATTTCCGGCATCGGCGTCAGCGGCATTCAGCTTAAAGCCGAACAGATCCATGCCAAGGGCTGGGTCGCGGGATTGGACATTCTGCCAATCGGCGGCTTTTACAAAGCGCGTCAGTCGGGCGAGACCCATGCTTGGGATGCCACTGGCATGCATATGCTGCAAATGGCCTGCAACAATGCGTCGTTCGAGCTGTGGAAGCAGTATTCGGCCAAGATGCGATCTAACCCGCCGATCCATCTGCGCGACTTGCTGGACATAAAGCCGTTGGGCAAGCCAGTGCCGCTGGAAGAGGTGGAAAGCATCACCGCCATTCGCAAGCGGTTTGTGACGCCGGGCATGAGCTTGGGCGCGCTGTCGCCCGAGGCGCATAAGACGCTGAATGTGGCGATGAACCGGATTGGGGCCAAGTCGGATTCTGGCGAAGGCGGCGAAGATCCGGCGCATTTTGTGCCGGAACCCAATGGGGATAACCCATCGGCCAAGATCAAGCAGGTCGCGTCTGGCCGGTTTGGGGTGACGGCGGAATACCTGAACCAGTGTGAAGAGCTGGAAATTAAAGTCGCGCAGGGCGCCAAGCCCGGCGAAGGTGGGCAATTGCCCGGTATGAAGGTAACGGACCTGATTGCCCGGCTACGTCATTCCACCAAGGGCGTGACGCTGATTTCGCCGCCGCCGCATCACGATATCTATTCTATCGAGGATCTGGCGCAGCTGATTTACGACCTGAAACAGATCAACCCGCGCTGTAAAGTGACGGTGAAACTGGTGGCCTCGTCCGGGGTTGGCACAATTGCTGCCGGGGTGGTCAAGGCCAAAGCGGATATCATCCTGATTTCGGGCCATAACGGTGGCACCGGGGCCAGCCCGGCTACATCGATCAAATATGCCGGTCTGCCATGGGAGATGGGCCTGACCGAGGCGCATCAGGTGTTGGCGATGAACAACCTGCGCGGGCGTGTAACACTGCGCACTGACGGCGGTTTGCGCACCGGTCGTGACATTGTGATGGCGGCGATGATGGGGGCCGAGGAATACGGCATCGGCACTGCGGCGCTGATCGCGATGGGCTGTATCATGGTGCGACAGTGCCAATCCAATACCTGCCCTGTGGGCGTGTGTACGCAGGACGAAGCGCTGCGCGGCAAGTTCACCGGCAATGCGGATAAGGTGGTGAACCTGATTACTTTCTATGCGCAGGAAGTGCGGGAATTGCTGGCCAGTATTGGCGCGCGGTCGCTGGGCGATGTGATTGGCCGGGCGGATTTGCTGGCGCAGGTCAGTCGCGGGTCGGCGCATCTGGATGATCTGGATCTGAACCCGCTGTTGATCGCCGTCGATGGCGCGTCGGAAATTGTGTATGACCGCAATAAAGAGCGCAATCCGGTGCCCGATACGCTGGACGCCGAGATTGTGCGCGATGCGGCGCGGTTCCTGAAGGATGGCGAAAAGATGCAGCTGTCGTATGCGGTGCAGAACACCCATCGGTCGGTGGGCACCCGCACGTCCAGTCACATTGTGCAGAATTTTGGGATGCGCAATGCGTTTCAGGCGGATCACCTGACGGTCAAGTTACAGGGGTCAGCCGGGCAATCGCTGGGGGCGTTTGCGGCGCCGGGGCTAAAGCTGGAAGTGTCGGGCGATGCCAATGACTATGTCGGCAAGGGCCTGTCCGGCGGGACGATTGTGGTGCGCCCGTCGCAGGTCAGCCGGCTGGCGGCGGATCAGAACACGATTATTGGCAACACGGTGCTGTATGGCGCCACCGATGGCTATCTGTTTGCCGCCGGGCGCGCCGGTGAGCGGTTTGCGGTGCGCAATTCGGGCGCCAAGGCGGTGATCGAGGGCTGTGGGTCCAACGGCTGTGAATACATGACCGGCGGCATTGCGGTGATCCTTGGGTCGATTGGCGCCAACTTTGGCGCTGGGATGACCGGGGGGATGGCCTATCTGTATGACCCGGACAGGTTATCGCAGACCTTGATGAACACGGAAACCCTGATCACCTGTCCGGTGACGGTGGATCACTGGGAGGCCGAGTTGAAGGGGCTGGTCGAACGCCATGCCGCCGAGACCGGCAGTCAAAAGGCACAGGGTATTTTGCAGCATTGGGATATGGAAAAGCACAAGTTCCTGCAGGTTTGCCCCAAAGAGATGCTGGCGCATTTGCCCGCGCCGCTGGCCCTTGGTGAAAGGGCTGTACCGGCGGAATAACCCGCCTGAGCAAAAACAAAACGGTGCGGGGATTGTGGCATTTGTTGGGCAAACCCCGTGCCAGCTGCCACAATTGCGGCTGAATTACCGACATTTTTCCACAAAATAAGCGCTTTTCCCCGGCATTGGTGACAGTTGAAGAACAATCCATTGCCGGAACTGAACCATGCCAGCCTCATATACCGACCAGTTTTTTACCATCGACCCGTTTAATCCGCCACCCGTTGGCACGCAGTTGAATCTTTCAACGTTTACGCTGATCGACCAAAATGATGACGACGATTTTGACCGGTTCGACAATGACAGCGTTGACGGGTTCGACATTACGTCATCGTGGCCGGGGGATGTGGTGACGGTTAACGTGCCGGGCGTTGGGTTTGTCACCTATACCGGGACAACGTTTTATTTGTCTGACGGGCGGCAGGTGTTCACGCCAACGGACGGGCAGGTCCTGCAAAACGGCACTTTGGTGAATGCCAATGGTGTCACCACCCAAGGGCCGCTGGACATTGTTGACCTTGGGCCGACCTGCTTTACCCCCGGCACGCTGATCGAAACGGATCGTGGTGACCGGTTGATCGAGACCCTGCACAAGGGCGATCTGGTTCGAACACGCGACAATGGGTTGCAGCCAATTTTGTGGATCGGGCGGCAACAGGGTTAGGCAAAGGGCGATTTTGCGCCGATCCGGTTTGCGGCGGGCGCATTGGACAACACCGCCCCCCTGATGGTGTCGCCACAGCACCGGATGCTGATCGAAGACTGGCGCGCGGCTTATTTTTGCGGGTTGCCCGAGGTGTTTGTTCCGGCCAAGCATTTGGTGAATGGCACCACCGTGACCCAAGTTGAGGGCGGCACGGTTGACTATATGCATCTGCTGTTTGAGCGCCACGAGGTGATTTATGCCTTTGGCCAGCCCTCTGAGAGCTATTTCCCCGGACACGCGCTGGACGTTGAGGACCGGGCAGCGCAGGCCGAGTTGGCAGTGCTGTTTCCGCGCTTGAAGCATCAGGTCTGTGATGCGATGCAGACGGCGCATCCGGTCATTAAAAAGCGAGAAGCGCATATGATAGCGCGATGTGCGTAATCTCTGGATCAACGCTTTGCTGAACAGATGAGGGGAGGTATGTTTGCGCTATGGCTAAGGCAGGCAAACCACCGACGAAGGCTGTGACAAAAGCGGGGACGAAGGCGGGGGCCAAGGCCAGGCCCGCCCGGAAGCCGGCACGCGGCAAAGTTGTGGCGAAACCGCGCTTTTTGATGTGGCTGCTGGGGTGGGTCGGGTTTCTGGCGCTGCGCAGTACGACGATTCTGATTGTTGCGGGTCTGGCGCTGGTGCTGGTCTATCGCTTTGTGAATCCCCCCCTCACCCACACGATCTGGTCTGAATCGCGGCGTCTTGGCACGGTGGAGCGGCAATGGGTGGCGATCGAGGATATCGCGCCGGTGATGGCGCGGTCGGTTGTGGCCGCCGAGGACGCCAATTTCTGTCTGCATTGGGGGTTTGACGTGGTGGCGATCCGCGCGGCGATGGAGGGCGGCAACCAGCGGGGCGGGTCGACGATTAGCCAGCAGGTGGTCAAGAATGTGTTCCTGTGGCAGGGGCGCAGTTGGATCCGCAAGGCGCTGGAGGCGGCGATCACCCCGGCGGTTGAGGCGATCTGGTCCAAGCGGCGGATCATCGAGGTTTATCTGAACGTCGCCGAGATGGATGAGGGGGTGTTTGGGGTGCAGGCCGCAGCCAAGCGTTATTTCGATGTCACACCGGACGCGTTAAGTGCGAAACAGGCGGCGTTGCTGGCCGCCGTACTGCCGTCGCCCAAGACAAGATCCGCGGCCAAGCCCACCGCCAGCTTGCGCAAACGCGCCAATTCGATCGTCGACGGGGCGGCCACCATTCGCGCAGATGGACGCGCCGGGTGTTTCGAGGATTGAAAAATCCGGCGCGGCGTTGCATTGGTTTGTCTGTCACATAATTCTAGTCGGATGATTCATGGCCCGTCTGTTTCACGTTCCCCTATCCCCGTTTTGCCGAAAGGTGCGGCTGTCTTTGGCCGAGAAGAAGATTGAAGTTGAATTGGTCGAGGAACGCTATTGGGAGGGCGACCCGGATTTTCTGCGGCGCAACCCGGCGGCAAAAGTGCCGGTGCTTAAGCTGGACGGCAAGTTGCTGGCCGAGAGTGCGGCGATTTGTGAATATATCGAAGAGACCCGCCCCGAGCCGTCGCTGATGCCCAGTGACCCGGAGGCCCGGTATGAAGTGCGCCGTCTGGTGGGCTGGTTTGATGACAAGTTTCATCGCGAGGTGACATCCAAGCTGCTGTACGAGCGGGTGAACAAGAAGGTTGAGGGCGCGGGATATCCCGACAGTCGCAACGTCAAGGATGGCGCCAAGGCGATCAAGTATCATCTGGATTACATGGCCTGGCTGCTGGATCATCGCCGTTGGTTGGCGGGGGATGTGATGACGCTGGCGGATTTTGCGGCGGCGGCGCATTTGAGTTCTCTGGATTACATCTCGGACGTGGATTGGAACCGGTCATCGATTGTGAAGGACTGGTATGCCAAGATCAAATCGCGCCCGGCGTTCCGGTCGATACTGGCGGATCAGGTGCCGGGGTTTCGGCCACCAGAGCATTATGCCGATCTGGATTTCTGAGTTTGCGCCGTTGAGGGGGGCTGTTTGCCCCCCATCGCCTGTGGCGATCCCCCCCAAGGATATTTGCGGCCAGAAAAAGCATGGGTGAGGCGTTAAAATCCCGGTTGGTGGCGCAGGCGCTGGCCGAGGGGTTTGTGGCCTGTCGGATTTGCCGCCCCTGCGATGTGCCGGAGGTGCCGGCGCGGTTGGAGGCGTTTTTGGCGGCCGGGTATCACGGGCAGATGGGTTGGATGGCCGAGCGGGTGAGCTGGCGCGGCAATCCGGCGGCGTTGTGGCCTGAGGCGCGGTCGGTGATCATGTTGGCGGAGAGTTATGCGCCCGAGCATGACCCCAGGGCGGTTTTGGCGCAGCGGAATCGCGGGGCGATATCGGTTTATGCGCAGAACCGGGATTATCATGATTTGGTGAAGAAGCGGCTGAAGCGGTTGGCGCGGTGGTTGATTGACGAGGCCGGCGGCGAGCTGAAGGTGTTTGTGGACACGGCGCCGGTGCCCGAGAAAGCGCTAGGTCAGGCAGCGGGGTTGGGGTGGCAGGGGAAACACAGCAATCTGGTTAGTCGCGATTGGGGGAATTGGGCCTTTTTAGGGTCTGTTTTTACCACGTTGGAACTGCCGGCTGATGCGCCGGAGGTGGATCATTGTGGGTCTTGTCGGGCCTGTCTGGATGTGTGCCCCACGGATGCGTTTCCGGCGCCTTACCAAGTGGACGCGCGGCGGTGCATTTCCTATCTGACGATTGAGCATAAGGGCCCGGTTGATGTTGGGCTGCGCGGGTTGATGGGCAATCACATTTATGGCTGTGACGATTGTTTGGCGGCCTGTCCGTGGAACAAGTTTGCGGTGGCGGCCAGTGACATGCGCTATGCGGCCCGGGATGAGTTAGTCGCACCCCGGCTGGCCGAATTGGCGGGGTTGGATAATGCGGGGTTTCGGGCGTTGTTTTCCGGGTCACCGGTGAAGCGGATCGGGCGGGACCGGTTTGTGCGCAATGTGTTGTATGCGATTGGCAATTCCGAGGACGCGGCCCTGCGGGGGGTGGCGCAGG
>JBLINN010000092.1:0-13273 GCA_047639325.1 Paracoccaceae bacterium
GCCGTCATCGGGCCCAAGCTAAAGGCGCGCAACTTCGCAAATCAACGAACAGAAGCCAAGATTGGCGTCCGCGTGCTCAACCGGATGACCGAACTCGGTCGCCCGCATTTCGAACGCACCGCCTGAAATCCATCTCGGGTAGGGCGTGTTCCGAGCCGCCGCTGATCTATGCAACACGGCTGTGCGACTCTCGGTCAAGCTCTCGCGCAAGCGTGGCGGCTCATCGGCAAACCGCGTGGTGCGACCACTGCGAGTGGTGCGACCACCGCGGGTGGCGCGACCACCGCGGGTGGCGCGGGGCGGGAATGGATCGCCCCATTGGCGCACACGGCCGATGTCGATGTGCATGAAGTTCTGGCGAGGATAACCTTGGGGGTCGCGCCCTCTGCTATACTGGATGTTATCAATTGCATTCCTCGAATGCACAAGATTATGATCCGCGTATGAACAACAATGTGCAGAGCAAACGTGATTTGCCAGACCGTGCGCCGGTCGCTGTGATCGGCGGTGGTGTGGCGGGCGTCGCTGCAGCCCTTTATCTTGCGAAAAACGGCGTTCCGGCGGCGCTGTTTGAGAAGGGCCGTATTGGCGGCGAACAGTCGTCGCGCAATTGGGGATGGATCCGCAAACAGGGCCGCGATCCGGCGGAACTTCCGCTGATGATCGAGACAGAGCGACTGTGGCGCGAGATTGCGCAGGACGTCGACGAAGACATCGGCTATCGGGTCGGCGGCGTGACCTATCTGGCACAGACTGAAGAAGAGCTGGCCCTACGCGAAGACTGGATGGCACATGCGACGGCCTTCGGGCTCGACTCGCGGATGCTGTCCTCGGCTGAAGCCAGCGCGCTGATGGGCTTGAATACACCACAAGTACAGATCAAAGGCGCGCTGCATACGCCCAGTGATGCCTATGCCGAACCATCCCTGGCGGTTCCGGCCATGGCGCGGCTTGCAACCCGGCACGGGGCGCAGATCTTTGAGGGGGTCGCCGTGCGTGGCCTGCACCGAGAGGGTGGTAGGGTTTGCGGCGTGGTGACAGAACATGGCCTGGTACGCTGTGACGCGGTGATCCTGGCCGGCGGGATCTGGTCGCGCATGTTGTTGGAAAATGAGGGTCTGTCGCTGCCGCAGCTGGCTATTCGGTCGTCGGCGATGCGGACAAGCCCGGTGTCGCATGTCTCGACCAGCACATTTGGCGCAACCGGCGCGTCGATACGGCCCCGCGCCGACGGGGGCTGCACAGTCGCCCGTGCCGGTGCGGCGCAGTTTGATCTTGTCCCGGCGGCGTTCCGGCATTTTTCGGCCTTCTTGCCGATTTTGCAGTCCAGATGGCGTATCATGAAAGTGCGGGCTGGGGCGTCGTTCTTTGGCCCGCTGGGGCGTCATCGCTGGGCGATGGACGAAACCACGCCGTTTGAGGCCGTGAGGGTCATGGACCCCGAGCCAGACAAGCACTTGCTGGACAAGGTGCTGGCCTCCGCCAAGGGTCTTTACCCGCAACTTGCCGAGGCGCGCGTGGTCGAAAGCTGGGCTGGTATGATTGACGTGATGCCGGACGAAATCCCGGTCATCGGCCATGTGGCCGACGCACCCGGTCTGGTGTTGGCGACGGGGCTGTCCGGGCATGGGTTTGGGTTGGGGCCAGGGGTTGGCAAGATGGCGGCGCAATTGGCCACCGGTGCCAATGTGCTGACTGACCCCTCTGCCTTTGCCAAGGAACGCTTTGATCGACCGCAGCGTCCCGCCGTCTCACAGGCTACCTCTTGACCGGCGTCGGCACATCACTTCCTGACGTGGTTATCGTCGGTGCCGGGATCACCGGATGCGCCACGGCACTTGCCCTGGCAGAGGCCGGGGCACAGGTGATGGTGATAGAGCGCTATCGCCCGGCGGCGATGGCATCCGGATGGACGCTTGCGGGTGTCCGGCAGTCTGGCCGGGATCCGGCCGAGTTGCCGCTGGCGCGGGCGGCGGTAGAAATTTGGCAAACGCTGGATGCGCGTCTCGACACCCCGACGGGCTATCGACAGCGCGGCAACCTGCGACTGGCGCGCACCGACGACGAAGCCAAGGTCATTGATGACCTCGTGACCTCGCAGACAGCAGCAGGTCTGCCAATGGAACTGCTCAATTGTCAGGCGGCAAGAGAGATCGCGCCTGCCCTGGCAGAAAGTATCCTGTGCGCATCCTGGTGCCCCAGTGACGGCCACGCCGATCCAATCGCCAGTGTCGAGGGGTTTCGCCGCGCCGCCGAGCGGTTGGGCGTGATATTTCGCACCGGCCTTCAGGTCACCGGGGTGACGACCGAGAAGGCGCAGTTTGCGTCTCTGGACACCACCGATGGTCCTATCTTCGCCGGTACCGCGCTGCTTGCGGCGGGCGTTCAGACCAATGCTTTGCTCGACGGACTGGGGCTGCGCATTCCCATGACATTGCCGATGGTCTCGGTGCTTCAGTCGGCCCCTTTGCCGATGTCATTGGGGCCGGTGATTGGTGTCGCCAACGCAGATCTGGCCGTTCGCCAGCAGATCGATGGGCGCCTTCGTTTCACGGGCGGCGCGGACCATGCCGGAGCAGAGCTGGACCTGTCGGGCGAACAGCCTGCGGTGTATCCCCCTGCGGCCTCGCTGGCGCGTACTATCTCGCTGGTTTGCAAGATATTGCCGATGGTCGCACCGGCGCCGATTGCCCGGGTCTGGGGCGGTTTGCTGGACCTCACGCCTGATGCTTTGCCCGTCCTTGACCGCGTGCCTGATATCGAAGGGCTATTCGTGGCGGCGGGGTTCTCGGGGCATGGTTTCGGAATTGGCCCTGCCGTCGGACAAGCACTGGCAAAGCTGGTTCTGGGGGCGGAAACCGATATCCCACTAGATGCTTTTGCGTTCGACCGGTTTGGCGACCGGCCGGAGACAGAGGCGACAGGCACACTGACGCTGCACGGATGAGCAAAGCCACCGATATCGCGGTGGTGGGCGGCGGCCTGGTCGGCGCCTCGCTGGCCTGGGGGTTTCAACAATCCGGGGCCTCGGTCACCCTGATCGACGCGGGCGAAGACCGGTTCCACGCCTCTGCCGGGAATTTCGGGCTGGTCTGGGTGCAGGGCAAAGGGGCCGACTGTGTGGAATACGCAGATCTTAGCCAACGCTCCGCAAAAGCCTGGCAGCAATTTGCCGAGGCGCTGGAAGATCGGGACGGCCAGACGGTTCCGCTTGGCTATCGCGCCTGCGGTGGGGTCAAGATCGCGTTGGGCGAGGCGGAATTACGTACGATGGCCGCTGCTCTGGAACGGATGCACGCTCAGGCAGGACCCGTCGGGAACGGCACTGTCTTGCTTGATGAGCGTGCGCTGTGCGACATGATCCCGGCTGTCGGACCAGAGGCATCAGGCGGAACCTTTTGCCCCCATGATGGGCACGCCGACCCCCTTGCTACGCTGCACGCGCTACATCGGGCTCTGCGCCGTGCGGGGGTTCAGGTGGTGCAAGGCAAGGCGTTGCGGGTAAGTGCAGAGGCGCCGAACCAGGGTTTTGACATCAAAACGGACGCCGGGCGCGTGACCTGTGGCCGGGTGGTCTTGGCGGCTGGTTTGGGGACTCCGGGGCTGTGCGAACCGCTTGGCCTACGCGCTATGCTTCGCCCGCAGCGCGGCCAGATTGTTGTGACCGAGCGGACCGACCGGTTTCTGGATCCTGTCTGTCACACTGTCCGTCAGACCGAAGACGGGACCGTGATGCTGGGCGACAGCAAAGAAGAGGCCGGGTTCGATACGGCCACCACTCCTTTGGTCACGCGGACCATCCTGAACCGGGCCGTGCGGTGTTTTCCGCACCTTGCCCAGGTGCGCCTGATGCGGACGTGGGGTGCATTGCGGGTCATGTCACCAGACGGGCTGCCTATTTATCAAACCTCGACACGCTACCCCGGCGCCAGCCTGGTGACCTGCCACAGCGGCGTGACCCTCGCGGCCGCTCATTCCGGCGAAGTCGCCGCCGCCATTCTGGAGGACCGCATGAACGAAACCTATCCGGCCTTTTCAACTGACCGCTTCGGAGTAACTGCATGAACGTCTGGACCAATCCCGACCCCGCCGGCGACCCCGTCACGGTCGTGGTGAACGGCCAGCCGGTGCAGGCCCATCTGGGTGAGACCGTGGCAACTGTTTTGTTGCGCCTTGGCTACCTTGCCTTTGGCAACAGCCCGGTCACCGGCAAGCCACTGGCGCCGGCATGTATGATGGGCGTCTGCTTTGGTTGTCTGTGTCGCATTGATGGGCGGCCCGGCACTCAGGCGTGCCTGGAGCCGGTGCAGGACGGGTTGACGGTTGACACGGATGCGCAGGTGGCGCCATGACAGCGCCGGACACGCGGGATGTGATCGTCATCGGCGCCGGACCTGCCGGTCTGGCCGCAGCGCAAGCCGTGGCGGAGCAGGGCCTGAGCGTCAGGCTGATCGACGAACAGGCCGGGGCTGGCGGGCAGGTTTGGCGCAATGCAGCACGGATGGCGACGGGGCGCGGTCCCTTGGGCAAAAGCTATAGTGGCGCGGCAGATGCGCTTGCAGCAGCAAACAGCGCCGAGGTCGAGCATGCCCACGGCGCGACCGTGTTGGATGCCGCTGCCACGCAATTGTCTGAAAACACGGAGGCGACGCGGGTTCGCGTAAGCTGGCTCTCTGCCACACAGAATGGCCGGGAAATCCGCGAGTCCAACGCGCGGGCGATGATCATCGCAACCGGCGCGATGGAGCGGCCTGTTTTGTTCCCGGGAGCGACGCTGCCCGGCGTCATGGGTGTCGGAGCCGTTCAGAGCGTCATGAAGCAGTCCGGTTTGGTGCCGACCGGCGGCGGCGTTGTTCTTGCCGGTCAGGGTCCACTATTGCTGCTCACCCTGTCACAAATACTCGACCTCGGGGGAACGGTGGATGCCGTCCTTGATCTTGCCACTAAACGTAACTTTACTGGGGCCGCATCCGGCGTTCTGGCAGCACTGTTTAGTGATCCAAAGGTCATGGCGCAGGGCGCATCACTGCTTTGGCGTGCGCGCCGCAGTGGCATCCCTTGGTACAGGGGCGTCCGGGTCCTGCGTGCGATCGGCGGCGACAGCATCGAGGAGGTCGCCTTTGAGGCCGAGGGAAAGACCGTCCGCCTGCCCTGCTCGCTGCTTGCGGTACACGACGGGGTCATCCCAAATACCCAGCTGACGCGGCTGATGAACCTGGATCATGTCTGGAGCGACCCTCAGCAGACCTTTGCGCCGCGCTGCACACCTGAGGGTCGGACCAGCGCGCCGTCGGTCTGGGTTGCGGGGGATGGTGCGGGCATTGGCGGTGTAGAAGTCGCGCGGCTGCGCGGGACGTTGGCAGGGCTGGATGTTGCCCGGTCGCTGGGGGCGATAGATGGCTCTGACCTCAGGGCGCGGGCCGATCCGCTAGGAAAACTGATCGCCCGACGCGCCCCGGCGCGCGCCTTTGTGGACAGGCTTTTTGCGCCGTTGCCTGTGACCGCCCTGGCTGGGGTAGAGGTGGCGGATGATACCCTTGTTTGCCGGTGCGAGGCGGTCTCGCTCGCCCGGGTTCACGCGGTCATTGCCGACGGGGCAACGGGGCCAAACCGGGTAAAAACATTCACCCGTTGCGGGATGGGCGCGTGCCAGGGCCGGATGTGCGGTAATGCCCTGACCCGGATCGTGGCCGCAGCGACGGGATCAACTCCCGATGACACAGGCGCATTGCGAATCCGCCCGCCGCTGAAACCGACGCTTATTTCCGACTACCTTGGCAGTTTGCCATCTGAGGAGCCCCCGTTGTGACCCGGCCTCGATATGATCTGGCGGTGATCGGGGCGGGTCTGACGGGCATGTCAGTGGCGCTAGAGGCGCGGGAGCGCGGGATGAGCGTTGTGATCCTAGAGGCCGAAACTTGTGCGCGTCACGCGTCTTCGGCCAGTGCAGGCGGAGTGCGCAGCCTTAATCGTCATCCGTCCGAAATCGCGTTGGTGCGCGCTGCACTGCCCCTGTGGGAGGGGTTGGCGGCCCATCTTGGGAACGATTGCGGGTTTAAGCGATCCGGCCAGATTCGTGTCGCCGAAGACGCGGCAGCGATGCAATTGCTGGATGCGCGCGCTGCTGCGACAGCGGCGCTTGGGTATGACCATGAACGTCTGGTGACGCGCGCCGAGTTAAAGACCCGCATTCCGGCGATATCGGAACATTGCGTCGGGGCGCTCGCGGTTGACGATGATGGTTTTGCGGACCCGCTGGCCACGTCGCATGCCTGGCGGATGGCGAATGTTAGGGCCGGTGTCCGGCTGCTAGAACGCACAAGGGTAACCGCAATTGACCGGACGGCGGGCGGCATCGTGCTTTCCACCACCGGTGATCCGGTTGAGGCTGAATTTGTGGTCAACGCCGCAGGCGCCTGGGGGGGCCGGATCGCAGGCCTTGCTGGCGAGGCGCTACCGCTGCGCGCGGCGGCCCTGCAGATGACGGTCACGGCGCCGCTGCCTGCCTTTGTGACACCTGTGCTTGGAACGCAGGGGCGAAAACTGTCGCTTAAGCAGTCGGCTACCGGCTCTGTGGTGATCGGCGGCGGCTACGAAGGCGACGTGGCCGAGGGGCCTGACGGGCCGCAGAAGGGCTCGCCACGCCCGGGGCTGGCGGCGCAAAACCTGGCGAACGCTGTGGCCCTGTTTCCAGCGCTACGCACGGCACGGGTAACACGCATCTGGGCCGGACTAGAGGGCATGACGCCGGACGACCTGCCCAATCTGGGGGCAGGAACGATGCCAGGATTGGTTCATGCCTTTGGCTTTTCGGGCCACGGGTTCGCGCTTGCTCCGCTGGTCGGGCCAATCGTGGTGTCCCTGCTTGAAGGTAAGCGGGTCAACCATGCCATCACGCCTTTCGCACCGTCCCGCTTTGCACCGTCCCGCTTTGCACCGTCCCGCTTTGCACCGAATGTCGGGTCGGATGGAACCTGACTCAACCAAAAGGATCAAATTACATGATAGGAATTTCTGGCCGCGTCGTTATGATTTCAGGCGCGTCGCGCGGGATCGGGCGGGCCATGGCCCTGTCGCTGCATGCCAAAGGGTACACGATCAGCGCTGGCGCGCGCGATGTCGATGCTTTGCAAAAATCATTGGCGGCCATCAAGGGGGATCGCCTGCTGTGCGCGACCTATGAAGCCACGGATCGCACGACCCACGCCGCGTGGGTTGAGGCGACAGTCGGTGCCTTTGGTCGTATAGATGCGCTGGTAAACAATGCCGGAGCCTCTAACACCTTTTCTGTTGAGGAAGGGAGTGAGGCTGACCTCGACGCGCTTTGGGCAAGTAACGTCAAGGGTCCGCTGTTCATGACACGTGCCTGCCTGCCCCATCTTCGGCAAAGCGGACAGGGCCGGATCATCAACCTTGCGTCCCTGTCAGGCAAGCGCGTGCGCAACAGCAACGTGGCCTATGCAATGACAAAATTCGCCGTTATGGCGCTTACCCATTCCACGCGCCAGATCGGCTGGGAGGATGGGGTGCGCGTGACGGCCTTGTGTCCGAGTTTTGTCGATACGGATCTGACGGCAGAGGTGGTGAAAGTAGGCCGCGCCGAGATGATCGCCCCCGACGATCTTGCCGAGGTCGCGGCCATGCTTATCGCGTTGCCTAATACTGCTGCGATTGCCGAAGTACTTGTCAATTGCAGGTTAGAAGACACGCTCTGAACGAAATTGCGAGACATTGACGAAAATCGTCGCCATGATGGCGTTGTCATAAACAGCAGGGATGAAATAGCATGAAACAATCCAGACCAAATTGGGTAATTGCCGCGACGACGGCTGCCATGTTCAGCACCGTCGGGCTGACGGGAACAGCCGCCTTTGCAGAGCAAACGACGCTGAATATCGGTATGGCCAGTGCGGATGCGGGCAAGCTTGATCCGCACATCGCGACGACCACCCCGGACAAAGGCCTGCTGCACTGGATGTTCAATGGCCTCGTGCGAATTAAGCCGGGCCAGTCGAGCCCTGGTTTCATCGAGCCCGACATCGCCAGCAGCTGGACGTCGTCCGACGACGGGCTGACTTGGGTATTTACGATGCGCGAGGATGTAGATTGTCACGGCGACTACGGCAATCTGGACGCCGAGGACGTGGTCTTTTCGCTGCAACGCTCTTCCAGCAAGGACCAGTCGAGCTTTTCCGGCGATTTTGCGGCGTTCAAATCCATTGAGGCGACCGGCCCCTATGAGGTAACGATCACGCTGGCGAATTCTATCCCCAGCCTGCTCGGCACGTTAGTGCCATATCACGGCGGTAATATCGTGTGTAAAGACGCGGTAGAGGCGCTGGGCGAAGGTTATGAGCGGACTCCGATCGGCACTGGGCCGTTCATGTTCGCAGAGTATCAGCCGCAGCAATACGTCCGGCTGGTTGCCAACCCGGAATACTTCCGTGGTGAACCGGCGATCAAGGAAATCTTTTATCGCTACATCCCATCCGATGCGAGCCGCGATCTGGCGTTCCAGGCGGGTGAGATCGACATGATCTATGGACGTCAGGACCAGACCTGGGTCGAGCGGATCAAGAAATTGCCGGGCACGACCGTTGCGATCATGTCGCCGGGCGAAATGTCGATGATCTCGCTTAACACGACAGTGGCGCCGCTTGACGACGTTCGTGTGCGCCAGGCTGTGGCCCATGCGATCGACCGTGACACGATGGTGGCATTCAAGGGCCAGGACGTGACCCTGCCCGCGATTTCTGTCGTTCCCGAGGGGTACCTGGGCTACACCGCTGATGTGCCGATCTATGAGTTCAGTGTTGAAAAAGCGAAGGCGCTGCTGACCGAGGCCGGATATCCGGACGGTGTGACCATCAAGGCGATCCACACGACTCTGCCGGGCATGCTTAGCACGATGGAAGCGGTGCAATCGCTGCTGCGCGATGCTGGGATCAACCTTGAGATCGAAGTGGTCGAGCACGCTACCTTCCACGAACAGATCCGCAAGGACCTGAGCCAGGTGACACATTATTCTGCCGCGCGCTTCCCAGTGGCTGATACTTACCTGACGCAGTTCTTCCACTCTGATTCGATCCCGCTTCAACCTAAGGCTGTGACCAACTTCAGCCATTGCGATGTGGCTGATGCTGAAATCGAAGCGGCGCGGATTGAACCGGATCCTGCCAAGCAGCTTGAACTCTGGGCCACTGCGCAACAGAAAATCGGCGAAGCGGTCTGTGCTGTGCCAATCTACCAGAACCTTCAGCTTTGGGCGTGGAAAGACACGCTGGATCTTGGGTTCGAAGTGACAGGATCGCTGAACCTCAGCCCTGCCATTACCGAGACCTCGCATTTCACCGAGTGATCTAAACAACCGTCCCGGGCGCAATCTGCGCCCGGGATCAAAAAACGGAACCTAGGGGGCGCGATGAGCGGGTTTGTCCTGAAACGTATGGGCTTTGCCGTGATCACGCTGATTGCGGTTTTGACCATTGTCTTTTTTATCGTCCGCATCTTGCCCGGTGATCCGGCCATGGTCATCTTGGGTGATCAGGCCAGCCAGCAATCAATCGACCTGCTGCGCACCCGCCTTGGCCTCGATCGCCCGATGATCGTACAATACTATGATTTCATGTCAGGGGTCGTCGTGGGTGACTGGGGCGTGTCCATGGTATCTGGTCGGCCGGTGATCACCGAGATCCTCAAGGTTTTGCCCGCAACCCTGGAACTGACCTTTGCCGCGCTGATCCTTGGCGCTGCCATCGGTATCCCACTAGGTGTCTGGGCTGCCATTTCGCGCAACCAGATCCCGGATTATGTGGTGCGCTTGGCCTCGCTACTGGGCCTGTCCTTTCCGGCCTTCGTCTCTGCGGTGTTGCTGCTGTTCGCCTTCGCGATCTACCTACCATTGTTCCCGGTGATGAGTTCGGGCCGCGGTACGACGTTCGGCGCCCGGCTGAACGATCTGGCGTTGCCTGCGGTCAATCTCGGCCTGATCATGGCCGCCTACATCACCCGCGTTTCGCGCTCTGCCATGCTCGAAGTGCTGGGGCAGGACTATGTGCGCACTGCCAAGGCCAAAGGGATTTCCTTTAGCGCGATCATCTGGCGGCATTGCCTGCGCAACACGATGATCCCGGTGGTCACGGTTGTGGGCCTGTATCTGGGCATCCTGATCGGCAACTCTGTGCTGACCGAGATCGTGTTCAACCGGCCCGGTCTGGGGCGGCTGATCGTCGGAGCCCTTAATCAGCGGGATTATACCATGCTTCAGGGCATGATGGTGATCTACACATTGCTCGTCGTTGTCGTGAACTTGCTTACCGATCTGACCTATGGGCTGATCGATCCAAGGATCAAATACTCATGAGTACGCAAGACCCCCCCGCCAAGGCGGCCAAAGTCTCTTATTTCCGCACTACGCTTGCGGCGCTCGGCTCTGGCCTGATCAAGGCATTCAACACGAATAAGACGTCGTGGGTGGGGCTGGGCCTGTTTGCCATCGTCTGCCTGCTGGCGGCACTGGCACCGCTGATCGCACCGCATGATCCGCTGGATCAGAACATCCTCGACCGTCTGGAAGGGCCATCGGCCGAGTTCCTGATGGGCACCGACGCCTATGGGCGCGACATCCTCAGCCGTATCCTGCACGGCGCGCGGATCTCGCTGATGATCGGTCTGGTGTCGATTTCGGCCGCGCTGCTGATCGGAACTGTAATCGGGCTGGTTGCGGGCTATGTCGGCGGCAAAACCGATATCATCGTGATGCAGATTATGGATGTCCTGCTGGCCTTCCCGTCGCTGATCCTGGGTCTGATCGTCGTGGCCATGCTTGGCCCCAGCATTTCAAACCTGATCATCGCCATTGCACTAACCGCCATTCCGCCCTTTGCCCGCATCGCCCGCGCGCCCACCATTGTGGTGAAAGAACGAGAATTCATAGAGGCGGGCCGCGCGCTTGGCTATTCCAACATCCGCCTGATGGGTGGGCATATCTTGCCCAACATTTTGCCCGAAGTGCTGGTCATGGGGTTCCTATGGCTGGCAACCGCCATCCGGGTAGAGGCATCGCTGGCCTTTATCGGCCTCGGGGTCAGCCCACCCACGGCGACTTGGGGTGGCATGATCCGGGAAGGGTTTGAGAATATTCTCGACAACTTCTGGCTGGCCTTCTTTCCGTCGCTGGCCATTCTCATCGTGGTATTCGCGCTCAACTTGCTGGGGGATGGATTGCGTGACGCCATCGACCCGCGCCTCAGGGGAGAGTCCTGATGACTGTGGAACCGGTCCTGCGGGTCGAGAATCTGACCACCACCTTCCGTGTTGAGGGCAAGCGCGTTCCCGTGGTGCGCGACCTCAGCTTTACCATCGCCCCCAAAGAAACCGTGGCCGTTGTTGGTGAATCCGGGTCGGGCAAGTCGGTCACTGCCCTGTCAATCATGCGTCTGGTGTCAGAGGCGACGGGGCAGGTCGACGGCCGGATCACTCTGGATGGAACCGAACTAACCAAGCTAAGCGAGCCTGAGATGCGCGATGTGCGCGGCGGCAGCATTGGCATGATCTTTCAGGAACCGATGACCAGCCTTAATCCGGTCCTGACGGTCGGCTTTCAGGTCGCCGAGGTTCTGCAACGGCACCGGGGTATGGATGCCGCTGCGGCCCAGGCAGAGACTTTGCGGCTGTTCGATCTGGTGCGTATACCGGACTCGCAAGCGCGTTTTTCAGAGTTTCCGCATACGTTTTCGGGCGGAATGCGCCAGCGCGTGATGATCGCGATGGCACTGGCCTGTCAGCCGCGCCTGCTGATCGCTGACGAGCCGACCACCGCGCTTGATGTCACCATACAGGCGCAGATCCTAGAGTTGATCCGTGAATTGCAGGCCGAGGTGGGGATGTCGGTCATGTTCATCACCCATGATATGGGCGTGGTCGCCGAGGTCGCCGACCGGGTCATCGTCATGCTGAACGGCGAAAAGGTAGAAGAGCGCCCCGTGCGCGACATCTTTGCCGATCCGCAGCACGCCTATACCCGCAAGCTGCTCAGCGCGGTCCCTGTTCTGGGCTCGCTGTCAGACAGCGACCTGCCGCGGCAGTTTGCCCGGCTATCCAGCAACGCCGAAGCGGCTGTGGTTCCGCCGCCTGCAAGCGAACCCGACAAGCGCGGCGAGGTCATTTTGGACGTGCAGAACATGTCCACACGCTTTCCTGTGCGCGGCGGTATGTTTGGCCGGGTTCGGGGCCGGGTGCATGCGGTCGAAGACGTGTCGTTTCAGTTGCGCGCGGGCGAAACTCTGGCGTTGGTGGGCGAGTCGGGATGCGGCAAATCCACAACCGGGCGCTCGATCCTGCGGCTGATCGAGCCCGCGGCTGGAAGTATCACCTTCGAAGGCAAAGACCTGTCCAATGCCAGCCCGACAGAGCTGCGCGCCGCACGGCGCCATATCCAGATGATTTTTCAGGATCCTTATGGATCACTGAACCCGCGAAAGACCGTTGGAGCTGCCATTCGTGAACCGATGATCGTGCACGGCTTGCGCACGGGATCCGAGGCGGATGCAGAGGTGGCGCGGCTGCTCGACATCGTAGGGCTGCCACCTGAACACGCCCTTCGGTTTCCACATGAATTCTCTGGTGGACAGCGTCAGCGGTTGTGCATCGCGCGCTGCTTGGCGTTGGAACCGCGTCTAATCGTGGCCGACGAAAGCGTGTCGGCGCTTGATGTTTCGATCCAGGCCCAGGTGATCAACCTGTTGCTAGATCTTCAGCGGGACCTCGGCCTGTCGTATCTGTTCATCAGCCATGACATTGCCGTTGTTGAGCGGGTCAGCCATCGCATCGCTGTCATGCTTTTGGGCGAGATCGTCGAGATTGGGCCGCGCCGTGCGGTCCTTGACAATCCGCAACACCCCTATACGAGAAAGCTGATCGCGGCCGCACCGATACCCGATCCGGCCGCGCGCAAGATCAGAAGCGGTTTGATCACTGACGAGATCAAAAGTCCTGTCCGTGCGCTCGACTGGGTAGCGGATCCGCTTCCTTTTCTCGAGGTGACGACGGGGCATTTCGTACGTCAGACTGCGGTCTGACGTTGATCTGGTGACGCGCTTTTCGTGCCCATCGTCAACGGTGAATTCAGACGAGAAGTGCAACATCGTCGGCGGATACGTTATGGGAGCCGTGTTGCATAGATCAGCGGCGGCTCGGAACACGCCCTACCCGAGATGGATTTCAGGCGGTGCGTTCGAAATGCGGGCGACCGAGTTCGGTCATCCGGTTGAGC
>JBLINN010000093.1:0-13245 GCA_047639325.1 Paracoccaceae bacterium
ACGGAATCACAATTAACTGTTATCACTCAATTAGTTTCGGGTTGGACACTAAGAGACGAAGGTGAAGGCGAGTTCGAATACAAAATCCGTTTTCCTGCGATGACAGCGGTTTCTAATGAATGGATCGCAGCATTTGAAGTAGATGCCAACGTCTCGACACATATCGAGAAGATGCAGTTGAACAATGGCAATATGTCGGTCAAGGGAATGAGCTTGAAAGGGTCAGCTCACAATTGCTGGGTCTTCTGCGTCTCTATGAGTGATCGCGCTGCAGGTAACGTGTCAAAAGCGCATGTAAATAAATGGAAAATTCCTGAGGATAAGATACAGGAGTTCGGTAATTTTCTTGCTATGTTGCTTTGGAACAGCATTTCATTTGGCGACCTCCCCCACCATTTGGTTGAGAAATACTCACTTCAAGAGATTTCGGCCGGGCTAGGGCTAGAAGCGGAGATGAAACCGGTAACCTACACTGGCCGCGAGATCCACATCGGCAGTGAAAAAGACTTTCCCGTTGAAAAGATCAGGGACCTGAAGGCGAATATCGCCTTTATCAAGCCAATGAATTTCAGCGAAGAACAAGAGTTCCGGTTTGCCTTTTGGCTCACGTTCAGAAAACAGAAGGTTTCAATAAACGACAATCCAAAGATTCTGCAACTTCGACCGATCGACCAGTTTGTCCAAAAAAACTAAGCGCGTCCGTAAAGGCTACTTGAGAACCCCAGACAAGGGCGAAAGCTTGAATGCAAAGGCTCGGATTGCAACGGCTAGGTATTGATGAACGGAAGCTCAATGCTGTTTGCGCAAACTGGACCATCTGTAGGGAAGATTAGGAGACTCAATACAACAGGCTTTGGCCACTGCCTAAACAACCAATCCCTAGGCCGCGTCCTGATCTGATTGCTGGCGGTTCCACAGCTGGGCATAGCGACCTTCGCGGGTCAGCAGGGCGTCGTGGGTGCCCATTTCGACGATCTCGCCCTGTTCCAGAACCACGATCTGGTCGGCCTCGGCGATGGTGCTGAGGCGATGCGCGATGGTAATGACCGTACGGCCCAGTCCGGCGCGTTTCAGGGCGTCTTTGATGTCTTGTTCGGTGTCGCTGTCCAGGGCGCTGGTGGCTTCGTCCAGCAGCAGGATGGGTGGGTCTTTCAGCAGGGTGCGGGCAATACCCACCCGTTGTTTCTCGCCGCCCGACAATTTCAGCCCGCGTTCGCCCACGGTGGTGTCATAGCCCATTGGCAGGCTGGCGATAAAGTCGTGGATTTGCGCATCGCGCGCCGCCTGTTCGATCTGGTCCTGGCTGGCGCCATCGCGGCCATAGGCGATGTTATAGCGGATGGTGTCGTTGAACAGCACGGTGTCCTGCGGCACCACGCCAATCGCGTCATGCAGGCTGACTTGGGTGATGTCGCGGATATCCTGGCCGTCGATTTTCAGCGCGCCACCGGTGACGTCGTAGAACCGGAACAGCAGCCGCCCGATGGTTGATTTGCCGGAGCCGGTGGCACCGACGATGGCCACCATCTGACCGGCGGGCACGCTGAGGGAGACACCTTTCAGGATTTCGCGATCCGGGTCATAGCCAAAGCGCACATCAGTCAGGTCGATGCGCCCGCCCTTGATCGCCAGCGGCAGCGCGTCGGGTTTGTCGGTGACTTCGGCGGGTTGTTCCAGCAGGTCGAACATTTCGCCCATATCCACAAGGCTTTGGCGGATTTCACGATACACGGTCCCGAGGAAGTTCAGCGGGATGGTGATTTGCACCATATAGGCGTTGACCATCACAAAATCGCCGACCGTCAGCGTGCCGTTTTGCACGCCAATAGCCGTTAGCACCATCACCCCGATCAAGCCGCCAGTGATCAGTACCGACTGGCCAAAGTTCAGGAAAGCCAGCGAAAACGCGGTTTTCAGCGCAGCGGATTCATAGCCCTTCATGGCGACGTCATAGCGCGCGGCTTCGCGGTTTTCGGCGCCGAAATACTTGACGGTTTCAAAGTTCAGCAGGCTGTCGATCGCCTTTTGGTTGGCGTCGGTATCAAATTCGTTCATCTCGCGGCGCAACTGCACCCGCCATTCGGTGATGGCGAAGGTGAACCAGACATAAAGGCCGATGGTGACGGCGACGATCAGCAGATACCGGGCGTCGAACAGCACCGTCAGGATGATTGCCACCAGCAGCAGTTCCAGGATCAGCGGGCCAACGCTGAACAGCATGAAACGCAGCAGGAATTCGACGCCTTTGACGCCGCGTTCAATGATCCGGCTAAGGCCGCCGGTTTTGCGGGTAATGTGATAGCGCATCGATAAGCGGTGAATGTGCTGGAACGTCTCAAGCGCCAGTTTGCGC
The DNA here is from genome assembly GCA_047639325.1 of Paracoccaceae bacterium. GTDB lineage: Bacteria > Pseudomonadota > Alphaproteobacteria > Rhodobacterales > Rhodobacteraceae > NVQY01. The sequence continues at coordinate 2,354 of JBLINN010000093.1, forward strand.
AGGGCGCGTTGGGTCACCGGCGCAAATACTGCGTCGCGCAATTGCTGAAAGCCCACGGTCATCAGGCGGGCCATGCCATAGGCGACGGTCAGGCCAACCGCCCCCAGGGCCAGCATCGGCACGCCCTCGTCGGCCAGCGCGTCAACCGCGCCTTTGTAGAGCACCGGCATATAGACGGCGATCAGTTTTGAGATCACCAGCAGCGACATTGCCAGCACCACCCGCACCCGGGCACCGGGTTGGTCTGTGGGCCACAGATAGGGGGCGACTTTGCGCAATGTGCGCCAACCGGACCGGCGTTCGGTCTGGGTTGTTTGGGGGTTGGATGTGGTCATCGGGATTCCTTGCCTGAAGCAAAGAGATAGGGCGACAACCCGGTAAAGACCAGAGGGTCAGGCGCGATCATTCGGGGATGGCGAACACCTGACCGGGGTAAATCAGGTCCGGGTCGCGGATACTGCTGCGGTTGGCCTCGAACACCCGGACGTAAAGAATGCCATCGCCATAGCGCTCGCGCGAGATCGCCCAGAGGGTATCGCCGGTTTGCACGGTGACGGCGCGGATCAGCGGGGTATCGGCCAGAGCGACGCCTTGCGGGTTTTGCGGCGGGCGCAGGGCCTCGGGGGATTCGCGTTTGAACGGGGTTTCAAGGCGGGAGAGCACGGCGCCACCGGCGTCAAGCTCGTCCAGGCGCAGGGTGTAGATGCCGGGTTTGATGCCCTCGATCTTGCCAGACCAGTTGCCACGATCATCCGTGGTCATATCGGCCACGGCGGTATTGTCGAGATAGATGCGCACGATGCTGTGGCTCTGGGCGCGGCCGCTAAGCTGCACCTGGCCTTCTTCGGAATAGCTGATGGCGTCCAGCGCGATTTTATCCAGCAGGTCCGGCGCTTGGGTTGCGGGTTGCAGCACTTCGACACCATCGGCCCCGGCACGCAGCACGGTCACCGCTGCCGGGCTTTGCGGCGCGGTGGTGGCGACGGTTGGGGTTGGGACCTGTTGTTGGGTTGGGGTGGTGGTTGGGGTGGATGCAGTGGGTGTTTCGGTGGGTGTTTCGGTGGGTATTTCGGTCGTGGTGACTGGGACGGGTTCTGGGGCCGGTTCTGGGGCCGGTTCTGGGGCCGGTTCTGGGGCCGGTTCTGGGGCCGGTTCTGGGGCCGGTTCTGGGGCCGGTTCTGGGGCCGGGTCGGATGTCGGGTCGGATGTCGGGACAGATTCCGGGCCAGGTTTTGGGGCCCCTGTGGCAGCCTGAACCGGGGTTTGCAGCGTGGTATGTGTGGGCGCGGTCGCGGCAGGGGCCTCGGTGGTGACGGGGGTTGGTTTTGGGCCGGGGCTGGATGTTGCGGCGGGGTCAGTGGGTGTGGGCGTTGGCGGAGTCGTGGCGGTGACGTCCTGTGCAGGGCTGGCGACGGTCGGTTCAGATATCGGTTCTGAAGCCGGTGGTGTGGCGGGCAGCGTGGCGGGCGTTTCGACCAGGGCCAGTTGGGTTTCTGCGGTGGGATCGGTGACGGCCTCGGTCACAGCTTCCACGATTGCTACGGGTGTGGCTTCGGGTGTGGCTTCGGTAACGGCTTCTGCCGCGGGTTCGGCTGTGGTTACCGGGTCGGGTGTTGCGGAGGGTTGGACCTCAGCCAGTTGTTCCGTGGTTTGTGGCGCGGTTTGTGGCGCGGTTTGTGGCGCGGTTTGTGGCGCGGTTTGTGGCGTGGGGGCCAGGATGATCTGGTCTTGCGAGGGCACGCTTTGCCCGGCCAGTTCGGCCACCAGTGTCAGGATACGCGGCGACGGGCTGGGCGGGATCGACAGCAGGCTGACAAAGGCGCCGCCGGTATCGGCGACGGCGCTGGCCTGGGCGGTGTCATCCAGAAACACCGTTACTTTGGACCCGGCCGGGCCGGTTCCGGCGATCACGGTATTGCCGTCGGCGTCGACCCGTACGACGTCAAAGCGGGGGGCGGACAGAACGGGCAGGACCGGGATTGGGCCGGGTTTGGGGCCGGGTTTGAGGCCGGGCGCAGGTGTCGGCGTGACTTGTGTGTCGTCTTGTATGGCGGCCCGTGCGGCTGTGGTTGGGTCGGGTGTGGGGTCCGGTTTGGCAGCGGCTGGCGCTTGCGGCACGGCGGCGACTTCCACCGGCGTGGGTGCGGGGGCCAGGACACCCGCGTAGTACATTCCACCAATCACTGCGGCGACGACAATTGTGCCACCCGCAATCCATCCAAGGAGGCTGAGACCTCTGCCCGTGGCTGCTGCCATATTCGTTCTTCCCCCGTCGGCGGGCAGGTTCCCGCACGTAGTTGAGCCAGCCGGTCAGGCGCGGTATCAGGGGGCCAAAACCTGTGCCATGTCCCCCGGCACCCTGATGAAAGGCCTGCCCATGACTGTCAAATCCGTCGCTGTGTATTGCGGATCACGCGCAGGAGCAATGCCTGCGTATACTGAGCACGCCCGAGGCTTTGGCCGGGCGCTGGCCGATGAGGGCTGGCGGTTGGTCTATGGCGCGGGCGATGTCGGGCTGATGGGCGAGGTTGCGCGGGCGACGCAGGCCGCGGGGGGCGACACGTTTGGGGTGATCCCGACGCATCTGTTGCAGCGCGAAGTTGGCAAGACCGATCTGACGCGGTTTGTGGTCACCGAGACCATGCACGAGCGCAAGAAGGTGATGTTTATGAACGCCGATGCGGTGGTGGTTCTGCCCGGCGGGGCCGGGTCACTGGATGAATTGTTCGAGGTTCTGACATGGCGACAGCTGGGGCTGCATGACAAGCCGGTGGTGATGTTGAATTCGGCGGGCTACTGGGAGCCGCTGCGCGGGATGATTCAGCATGTGATTGATCACGGCTTTGCCGATGCGTCGCTGGCGGAATTTTTGATTTGGGCCGACACGCCAGAGGCCGCGATGGCCGATCTGCGCCGGGCCTTGTCCTGACGCAGGGTGGCGACCGAGAAAATTGCCACGGCGATCCAGATCAGCACAAAGGCGATTTGGTGCCATTGGGTAAACGGCTCGCCAAAGATCGCCACGGCGCAGACAAATTGCAGGGTTGGGTTGATGAACTGCATCAGGCCAACGGTTGACAGGGCCAGCCGGCGGGCGGCGAAGGCGAACAGGATCAGCGGCAAGGCGGTCAGCGGACCCGACAGCATCAGCAGGGCGCTGTCGGTCAGGTTGGTGCCGTAAGCCCCCTGCCCGCTGCCGTGATGATAGGCCAGAATGCCAAGGCCCAACGGCAGAAAGAACAGGGTTTCACAGGTAACCGACACCATTGGCCCCACCGGCAGGTGCTTTTTGATCGCGCTATAGAGGCCAAACGACACCGCCAGCACCAGCGATATCCACGGTGCCACGCCCAAGCCCCAGGTCAGCACGCCAACCGCCAGTGCCGCCAGTGCCACGGCCACTTGTTGGGCCCGGCCCAGCCGTTCGCCAAACACAAACCGGCCAATCACCACTGCCACCAGGGGGAAGATGTAATAGCCCAGGCTGGCCTCGGTCGCGTGGCCGATCTGGATGGCGAGGATGAAGATGAACCAGTTGATCGAGATCATCACCGACGCTGCCAGGATAAGGGCGATCTGGCGTTTGCCGGTCAGGGCGAGGCGGATGTGCCCCAGGCGGCCTTGTAACGCCAGAATGCCGGAGAATAACACCAGGGACCAACCGGTACGATGCGCCAGGACTTCGGTTGCGGGGATATGCGACAGGGCTTTGTAGAGGATCGGGGCGAGGCCCCAGATCAGCCCGGCGCCGATCATCGCCAGTATGCCTTTTTGTGGGTCCGTCATGCTTGTCTCCTGCTCGTGTTCAGCGGTGACGCAGGTGGCGGGGATTTACAAGGGGGTGTGGGGGGTGTTTGGGATTCCGTTTGAACCGCAGGGGTGAGTTTTGGATCGGGAAAGAAATTCAGTGCCTCCGGCGGGGATATTTAGAGTCAGAAAAAGAGGGCGCGCTCGGGCCTTTTGGCAAGCGAGGCCTTGTGTTGGTTTGGCTGGATCGAAGGACAAGGGAAACGAAGCCGATGACGGTGAAGGCTGGGGGCGGACGAAGATAAGGATACGTCCGGGGTTTTAGCCGGAAATCGTGACAAGCGTGATTTCGGGCACCATTCCGATGCACAGCGGCACCGATGAGCAACCAAGCCCCCCAGAGACAATCAAGTGTCTGTGGCCTTGATTGAAGTGACGTTCTCAGACCATGGGCAAAGCGGTTCCCATAACGCGACGGCGTCACGATGGCCCGCCCGGCCACACGGATCTGGGCGCCGTGGGTGTGACCCGACACAGTCAGAACAGGGCGATTTGGCAATTCTGTGAAAATATCAGGCTCGTGCGCCATTAGAAGCAACGGGGCGTCTGCGGGCACCTGGGACAAGGTTTTTGGCAGATCATCCAGCCGGTGGTACTGCCGCATAAGGGGGGGCCCACTCGGAAAAGCGCGCTGGCTGGCGATACCGGCGATCCACAAAGGTGTGGTTTCAGCAGCCACCGGCTGGGCTGTATTTTCTAGCACACACCATCCCTGATCCTGCAACAGCGCCGTGGCCCGATTTGGCCCGCTCTTTCGGGCCATGGCGTCCGGATCATTCGCGCATGCGCCGCATTATTTGCGCCAAACCCAAAATGCAAATCTGATATGATCGCCAGCCGCAGTGGTTAGGTTACCCCGGGCAATGTTATCGCGTAGCGCTGAATATCCAATCGCAGGCGTGGGCCAAGAAACGGGGCCAGTGGGCCTTGGCGGCTGGCGGCTGCCAGAAAACGAGCGATATGCCCTGCCCGTCTCATGCCAGATACGCCAAAGCGGAGGTCGGCAGATTGGCAGTCAATACTGCGGGTGTAAAAAGGCCTGCCCGGGCGAACCCCGGCAGGCCATCTGTAAGTTCACGTCGTACGGGCAAACCTTACATCCGCGAGGCGACGTTTTCCCAATCGACCAGGTTGTCGAGGAAGTTGGTCAGGTAGACCGGGCGTTTGTTGCGGAAATCGATGTAATAGGAATGTTCCCATACATCGCAGCCCAGCAGCGCGGTTTGGCCAAAGCACAGCGGGTTGACGCCGTTTTCAGTTTTGGTCACGGCCAGCGAGCCGTCGGCGTTTTTCACCAGCCAGCACCAGCCCGAGCCGAATTGACCGGCACCGGCGGCGGCGAATTGCGATTTGAAGTCGTCGACCGAACCAAAGCTTTCGGTGATGGCTTTTTCCAGCGCGCCGGGCATCGACGAGACGGTGGGGCTCATCATCTGCCAGAACTGGTTATGGTTCCACAACTGGCTGATATTGTTGAAAATACCGTTTTGCGCGGTGGCGGCGGCGTCGTAGGTGCCAGTGATGATCTCTTCCAGCGACTTGTCGGCCCATTCGGTGCCTTCAATCAGCTTGTTGCCATTGGTGACATAGGCATTGTGGTGCAGATCATGGTGGTATTCCATGGTTTCGGCGGACATGCCCTTGGATGCAAGCGCATCATGTGCATAAGGAAGGTCGGGAAGTTTAAAAGCCATCTGGGCCCCCTGTTTTGTCGGTTGTCGTTGCCTGAATACATGCGGCGCAAGGTGCGACAGGTCAAGGGCCAGATCGGCAAAAGCCCCGCCAGTGGCCGGGGAAAAGGAGCAGGCAGGATGCTGACACGCGTCAAAAAGATGCTGTACCGGGCGCGCGGGTTTTATGCCGGGCAACTGGCGGATGAGGCGTTTCGGCTGGACCCGTATCACAGCTCTTTCTGGCGCAAGGCGGCGGCGGGGCGGTGGGAGCCCGAGACCTTTGCCACGCTGGCGGCGCATCTGGACAAGGGGCATGACTATCTGGATATCGGTGCGTGGATTGGCCCTACGGTGCTGTATGGCGCCCGCAAGGCGCGCCATGTCTGGTGTTTTGAGCCGGACCCAACGGCGTTTCGCGCGCTGGCGTGGAATATTGATCTGAACGGGTTGGAGAATGTCAGCGCCTTTCCGGTGGCCCTGTCCGACGGGTTTGGCGTGGCACGGATGGCCAGTTTTGGTGGCGAGCGCGGTGACAGCATGACCAGCCTGCTGAATGCCGGGGGGGCTGCGGGGTCAGACGTGCTGACCATCGGCTGGGAGGCGTTTGCCGGGGCAGTGAATTTAGGCGCCGTGTCGCTGGTGAAGATGGATATTGAGGGGGCGGAGTTTGATGTGCTGCCCAGCCTGATCCCGTGGCTGAAGGCGCAGCGCCCTGCCCTGTTCCTGTCGACCCATGCGCCGTTTCTCGCGGCGGATGTGCGGCGAGACCGGATGGCGGCGCTGGCTGAGGCGTTGTCATTTTATGGCGACTGTCGGGATGCGAATGGAAACCTGGTGGATATTGAGGCGCTCGGCGATCCGGACGCGCTGGACCGGTTCCCGACGTTTTTGTTTACCGGCTAAGCTGGCCGACATCTTGTGTCCGCCAACAGTCGCGTGGTAAAAATCCCGGTGCCAATTCTAGCTGCTGTTTAGGCCGCTTGGCTGGGGCATATTGGTCATCCCGTCAGGGTACACCGCCCTTTCAAAGCAATGCTCCCGCGTCTTGATCCCGTTCTTGCCCGCACCTTGACCTGTCCGGTTTTGGAATTGAGCCACGCCTGATAGTAAATCTTTGTGGTATGTTTTTTACGAGACGTCTCTAAATTTTCGCCCGTGCGGGTCGTGGTGACAGGTACATCTTCAACCCACCAACGCAGCCAATGAACCCCGGAAGGGTTTTGGGACAGTTTGGCCTGTGCCGGATGGCCCAAAACGTGGTCAATTAACGGATCCTCGACAGTTGCGATGCCCGTGTCCGGGTGCAGAACAAATTGCATAGCCGACATGACAAGCCCTGTTCGGTTTCCGGGCTTGAGCACGCAGTCATATCGTTGGGCAGCAGCAGCATCCGCCGCCAAGACCATTGCAACAATGCTGGCAAAAACTGTCAAACGCTTGTTTGGGCTTTCCTTGGCATATCAGAAAATTCGAATTGCCCAAGTTTATCTGCTTTCGGGAGGCAGACAACTAGAAATACCCAACCTCCGCCCCCGGCATGGCTGCGGTTTTGAGCAGGCCAAACATATAGGTCGCGACCGACCGAAAGCAGATGATCCGGAAGGTCTGGTCGTCGTCCATCCAGAAGGCGGCGGGCACTTGGGCCAGACGGCTGCGGCGGAACAGGCCGGGTTTGAAGGCGTCTGGCGACAGGTCTACGGGGGCGAGTTTGGCCATGACCTCGCGCGCATCTGCCCCGTGCACGCGGAACATCGCGCGGGCGTCTGACACGTTGACGGCCAGCGTGTGGGTGGCGCCCAGTTTGTCGGTCAGGGTGGTCAGGCGGGTTGTGACCTCGGGGTAAGGGCACAGGATCAGCAATTCATCGGGGGACATCCAGCACAGGCCGGTGTCGCCGGTGATATTGGCGGTGTTGGGGCGGGGCATTTTGGCGCCCGCGGCGCCGGTGGCGGCGGTTTTCAGGACGCGGTTTGACAGGTCGCCGCGCAGGGTGATCATACCTTGCAGGCCAGTTTCTTCGACCATTGCGATACCGTCAAAACGGGCGTTGCTGAGGGCGCTTGCAGGATCAGACATTGGCTTTCTCTCCGTCCTTGTCGTAAAATACCGGGTCGACGATTTTGGCGGTATAGGTCTTGCCATCAGTGCCGGGGAAGTCCAGCAGATCGCCCAATCGGTCCGTGCCGTGATGCACCAGCCCCATGGCGATGCCTTTGTTTAGCGTGGGCGAATGATAGGTCGAGGTGACTCGGCCTTGGGTGACGCGCTGGCCGTTGGCGTTGTGGCCCTCGCCAACCGCATAGGCACCATCGGGCAGGACCGTACCGTCGGTGGTTTCCAGCCCCACCAGTTGCCAGCGATCCGGGTCGGTCATATGGGCGCGTTGCTGGGCGCGTTTGCCAAGGTAGTCAGTTTTCTTTTTCGAGATCGCCCAGTTCAGGCCGAGGTCTTGCGGAATGACGGTGCCATCGGTTTCGTCGCCGATCATGATGAACCCTTTTTCGGCGCGCATGATGTGCAGGGCCTCGGTGCCGTAGGGCATCACGCCAAAGTCTTTGCCTGCCTGCATCAGCACGTTCCAGAAGGCCTGGCCCTGGCTGGCGGGGACGGCGATTTCGTAGGATAATTCGCCCGAGAACGAGATGCGGAACACCCGTGCGTCAAAGTCACCAATCCGGCCATCACCCCAAGCCATGAACGGCATGGCGTCGGCGCTAAGGTCCATGCCGCCAAGGGTTTCCAGCAGTTTGCGGGCGTTAGGGCCGACCACGGCGATCTGCGCGTATTGCTCGGTGACATTGGCGACATAAACCTGCCAGTCCCACCATTCGGTTTGCAGCCATTCTTCCATGTGGCCATGGATACGCTCGGCGCCGCCGGTGGTGGTGTGGCACAGGTATGTGTCGTCATCCAGCCGGGCGACCACGCCGTCATCCATCAGAAAGCCGTTTTCCGAGCACATCAGCCCATAGCGGCAGCGGCCCGGCTTTAGGGTGCTCATCATGTTGGTGTAGAGCATATCCAGGAACCTGCCGGCATCCGGGCCTTTGACGATCAGTTTGCCCAGGGTCGAGGCGTCAAGCAAACCAACGGCTTGTCTGGTGTTTGTCACCTCGCGCATCACCGCATCATGGCTGGATTCACCGCTGCGCGTGAATGCGTAAGCGCGGCGCCAGTGGCCGACGGGTTCCCAATCGGCGCCGTTGCTGGTGTGCCAGTCGTGCATCGGGGTTTTGCGGATCGGTTGGAAGATGTCGCCGCGCGCCTCGCCGGTGATCGCGCCCATCGAGATTGGGGTATAGGGCGGGCGGAAGGTGGTGGTGCCGACAGCGGGAATTTCGGCGTTCAGGGCATTGGCAAGGGTGGCCAGCCCGTTGATATTGCTAAGTTTTCCCTGATCCGTGGCCATGCCCAGCGTGGTGTAACGTTTGGTGTGTTCGACGCTTTCATAGCCTTCGCGGGCGGCCAGTTGCACGTCGCTGACTTTGACGTCGTTCTGGAAATCCAGCCAGGTTTTGGAGCGTAGCTGAATGTTTGCGTCTTTGGGCATCAGCCAGACGGGCTGCATTGCGGCCTCGGGGGTTGGCGCGGCTTGCGGGGCTTTGGCGCGTTTGGGTTTGAAACCCGCGGCCAGCGCGGCGTTTTTGCCAGCCGCGTGCGCGTCGGCTATGACCCCGGCAAGGTCCAGCATGCCATTGGCGCTGCCTGTGACGCTGACGATGGGTTCGCCTGCGGCACCCGTGGGGGGGCGCGATGGGTCGGGGCGGAAATGGGCCTGATCCTCGTCCCAGATCAGTTTGCCACCGCAATGGGACCACAGGTGCACCACGGGTGACCAGCCGCCGGACATGGCGACGGCGTCGCAGGCGACCTCTTCCAATGCGCCGCCGGTGCCGTCCTGGGCGCAGATTTGTACCTTTTGCACCCGTTTACCGCCCGAGACTTTGGCGATGGCGCGACCGGGGTCGATGCGGATACCCAGCGCGCGGGCCTGTTGCATCAGCTCGCCGCCACCGGTGTTGCGGGCGTCCAGGATGCGCAGCACATTCAGCCCCGCCTGTTTCAGGTTGATGGCGGTGCGGTAGGCGTCGTCGTTGTTGGTGGCGATGATGATGCGCTGGCCGGGGGTGACGCCATAATCCGTCACATAGTCGCGCATCGCCGAGGCGAGCATCACGCCGGGCACGTCATTGCCCGCAAAGCTGAGGGTGCGTTCGATGGCGCCGGTGGCGGTCAGCACCTGTTTGGCGCGGATACGCCACAGCCGGTGGCGCGGCCCGGCAGCACCCGGTTTGTGATCGCCAAGGCGTTCATAACCCAGCGCATATCCGTGGTCATAGACCCCTGCGCCCATGCAGCGGCTGCGCAGCGTCACGTTGGGCATTGTTTCCAGTTCCGCAACGATTTGTTCCACGTACTTGTCCACAGGCACGCCGTCGATCATGCCACCATCCACCGGGGCGCGCCCCCCCCAATGGGCGGTCTGTTCGAGCAGCAGGGTTTTGGCACCGGTCAAAGCGGCGGATTTGGCGGCCTGCAAGCCTGCAACGCCGCCACCGACGATCAAAACATCGGTGAAAGCATAGAAATGTTCATAGGTGTCGGCGTCGCGATCTTTGGGGGCCTGGCCCAGACCGGCGGACTGGCGGATGAACGGTTCATACACATGTTTCCAGAAGGCACGGGGATACATGAACATTTTATAATAAAAGCCCGCAGGCAGGAACCGCGACAGGTGTTTATTGATCGCGCCGATATCGTATTCCAGGCTGGGCCAGTGGTTTTGCGAACGCGCTTGCAGGCCGGAAAACAGCTCGGTTGTGGTGGCGCGTTGGTTGGGTTCAAAGCGGGTGCCCTTGCCGAGGCCAACCAGTGCGTTGGGTTCTTCGGCACCCGAAGCCACCAGGCCACGCGGGCGGTGGTATTTGAACGAGCGGCCCACCATCATCTGGTCATTGGCCAAGAGGGCCGAGGCCAGGGTATCGCCGACATAGCCACGCATCGGTTTGCTGTTGAAGGTGAATTCGATCTGTTTGGTGCGGTCGATCAGGCGGCCTTGGGTGGGGAGGCGGGTGCTCATGATTGGCGGCTTTCGCGAGGGGGGGTGTTGGGATTTTGAGTATTTGGGACAAGAAAAAGCATCATGCGATGTCCCTCCATGTCCAACCTGGGCGTTTTTCGGAGATGGTTTTTAGCAAGTCTTTGGGGGGTTCGGTAGTTTGGGCCGGGTATGTGCCGAAGACTTCGAGCGTGTCGGTGGCGCGGGCGGCGTGGAACCATTTTCCACAGCCATTGACGTGGCGCCAGCGTTCGAAATGCACGCCGCGCGGGTTTTCGCGCTGGAACAGGTAGGATTTGAAATCTTCGTCGGATGAGCCGGGGCCGTGGCGTTTCAGATGCGCCTCGCCGCCC
>JBLINN010000094.1:0-13225 GCA_047639325.1 Paracoccaceae bacterium
GTTTGATCTCCTTTGGTTACGACACGTCCACCCAAGGCGATCACGAACAGGGACATCGCCCAAAGCGACACCCGTGCACGTTCTCTTTCATCCGGACTGTAACCGTCGGCTCTGGAATCTCACCAGATCTGCTGACACTCTTTTTGTTGGCTCCACAGCTTGGTCCAAAAACCGGTACCCACTTTTTGGGCTGTGAAAGCGGGCAACGCAAAAAGCCGCTCGCGGGCTCACAAATCGAGGTTTAGGCCCCGTCTGCATACCGCCGGTGGGGAATTTCACCCCGCCCTGAGAACAGCACCAGTCTTGCCAATTGGCGCAACACCTTGCAAGAGCGATTTATCAGGGAGACGACAGATGCATCCAAACCCAGTTTATCATACGGCCAGTGACGCTGAAAACACCGCCTTTGCGCGGGACCGCGCCTTTGGCGTGCTGGCGGTTGCCAGTGACGGCCCACCGATGATCTCGCATGTGCCATTTTTGTTGACCGACGATGGCAAGACCGTCGATCTGCATCTGGTGCGGTCGAACCCGATTGTCCGGGCGCTGAAATCACCGTTGCCAGCGCGGTTGGTGATCAGTGGGCCGGACAGCTACGTTTCGCCCGATTGGTACGGTGTCCAGGATCAGGTGCCGACGTGGAATTATGTGGCGGTGCATCTGACCGGCACGCTGGAATTGCGGCCACAGGACGAATTGCGTGATCTGCTGGATCGCCAATCCGCCTTGTTTGAGACACAGCTATTGCCCAAAACGCCCTGGACCACCGGCAAAATGGATGCAGACGCGCTGGCCAAGATGATGCGGATGATTGTGCCTTGCCGGATGCAGGTGACGGGCGTGGATGGCACCTGGAAGTTGAGCCAGAACAAGCCCGATGACGCGCGCCAAAGGGCGGCGGAGCATATGGACGGGCATGGCATTGGGGCCGGGTTTCGGGCGCTGGCGGCATTGATGCGGGGCGCATAGACAGTTTGGCAGAACGATCCTAGGGTGGGCGAAATGCACGCTTGGGAGCGCAAATTATGAAACTCGTCCACAGTTATACCTCGCCATATGTGCGCAAAGTCATGGTGGTTCTGCACGAAACCGGCCAGCTGGAAGATGTCGCGTTAGAGACTATTCTGACCACGCCCTATAATCCGGCAGACGGGTTGAGCGCAAAAAACCCGCTGTCAAAGCTGCCGGCGCTTGAGCGGCCAGATGGGGTGACCTTGTTTGACAGCCGGGTGATCTGCGCATTTTTTGATGCGCGCGCCAAGGCCGGGTTGCATCCGGAAGGAGACCGCCGCTGGGAGACGCTGACCCTGGAAGCGCTGGGCGATGGCATTTTGGATTCGGCCCTGTCGATGACCTATGAAACCCGCATGCGCCCCGAGGATAAGCAACATCCTGAATGGTCAGATGCGCAATGGGCAAAGATTGAAGGGGCTTGTGCTGCGTTGAACACCCGTTGGATAGATCACCTGAACGGGCCGCTGGATATGGGGCAGATCGCGGTGGCCTGTGCGCTGTCCTATGTCGATTTCCGCCATGACGCGCGCGGCTGGCGTACCGGCAATGATGCCCTGACAGATTGGTATGCGGGCTTTAGCGCCCGCCCCGCCATGGTGGCGACGCAGCCGCCCGAAGGCTGAGGATACTGCCAAGACAGCCGTTAAACCGGGGGCAACCTGTGTCCAAGTCGCGACAGAACCGCAGTTGTGCGACGACGTGCGCGTTTAAGACCGCTGGACGAAAAGGTTTCACCCGGTTAGTACCCGCTTTGAGATGCCGCAACTTTGCGGGTCATTCGCATGTTTGCCCGCAATGGGCGCTGGAATTGGAGTAACCCTCGTGTCCCACGCAGACGATCACGACGGCACCCGGAGAGATTTCCTCTACTACGCCACAGCAGGCGCCGGAGCCATTACCGCAGGGGCCGCTGTGTGGCCGCTGGTCGACCAGATGAACCCCTCGGCTGATGTTCAGGCGATGTCCTCGATCCGCGTCGATATCGCCGATGTCGAAGTCGGCACCCAGATCAGCGCCAAGTTTCTTGGCAAGCCGGTGTTCATCCGCCGCCGCACCGAGGAAGAGATCGCACTGGCCCGCGCCGTTCCGATGGAAGACCTGCCTGACCAGATCGCGCGCAACGTCAACATATCGAACGCCGATATTGCACCGGCCACGGATGAAAACCGCACTATGGACGAAGCTGGCGAATGGCTGGTGATGATGGGGGTTTGCACCCATCTGGGCTGTGTGCCGCTGGGCGACGGGGCTGGCGATTTCCACGGCTGGTTCTGCCCGTGCCACGGGTCGCATTATGATTCGGCTGGCCGCATCCGCAAGGGCCCTGCGCCCGAGAACCTGCCGGTTCCGGTTGCTGAGTTCATCGACGAAACAACGATCAAACTGGGATAAGGAAGCACAATATGTCCGGTATTCCGCACGATCATTACGAACCCAAGACTGGTGCCGAAAAGTGGCTGCATTCGCGGCTGCCGATTGTTGGTCTGGTCTATGACACCATCATGATCCCGACCCCAAAAAACCTGAACTGGATGTGGATCTGGGGGATTGTCCTGGCCTTCTGTCTGGTGATGCAGATCATCACTGGCATCGTGCTGGCCATGCATTACACGCCGCATGTTGATCTGGCCTTTGCCAGTGTCGAACATATCATGCGTGACGTGAATGGCGGGCATATGCTGCGTTATCTGCATGCCAATGGCGGGTCACTGTTCTTTACGGCCGTTTACATCCACATCTTCCGCGGATTGTTCTACGGGTCTTACAAGGCCCCGCGCGAAGTGACGTGGATCATCGGTATGTTGATCTATCTGTGCATGATGGGCACCGCGTTTATGGGCTATGTGCTGCCATGGGGGCAAATGTCCTTCTGGGGTGCAACCGTGATTACCGGCCTGTTTGGCGCGATCCCCTTTGTGGGCGAAGCGTTGCAGACATGGCTGCTGGGCGGGCCTGCGGTGGACAATGCCACCCTGAACCGGTTCTTTAGCCTGCATTACCTGCTGCCCTTTGTGATTGCCGCCTTGGTGGTGGTTCACATCTGGGCCTTCCACACCACAGGCAACGGCAACCCAACCGGCGTAGATGTGCGCAAGGGATCAAAGGCCGAGGCCGAAAAAGACACCCTGCCGTTCTGGCCCTATTTCGTCATCAAGGACCTGTTCGCCCTGGCGTTGATCCTGGTGATTTTCTGGGCGATTGTCGGTTTCATGCCCAACTATCTGGGCCACCCGGATAACTACATCGAAGCCAACCCGATGGTCACGCCGTCGCATATTGTGCCCGAATGGTACTTCCTGCCATTCTACGCGATCCTGCGCGCGTTTACCTCAGAGGTTTGGGTGGTGCAGTTTGCGTCCTTCGTGACCGGCGGCATCGTTGACGCCAAGTTCTTTGGGGTGCTGGCAATGTTCGGCGCGATCATCGTGATGGCGCTGGCCCCTTGGCTGGACACGTCATCGGTACGCTCGGGCCGCTATCGCCCGATGTTCAAATGGTGGTTCTATCTGTTGGTGATCGACTTTGTGGTTCTGATGTGGCTGGGATCCATGCCCGCAGAAGAACCCTATGCGTCTTTCTCGCTGATCGCTTCGGCCTATTGGTTTGGCTACTTCCTGATCATCCTGCCGCTGTTGGGCGTGATCGAGAAACCCCTGCCGATGCCTGCGACCATCGAAGACGACTTTGAGGCGCATTACGGTAAACCGGACGACGCGTCATCTGACGCCACCCCGGCTGAATGAGAAGAGGACTGGGACCAATGTTCAAGAAACTAGCAATCAGTGCCGCCTTTTCTTTGGCGCTTGTGCCTGCCGCCGGATTGGCGGCGGGTGGCGGCGAACAGCATATCGAGGATTTTGCGTTTTCCTTCGAAGGCCCGTTTGGCACTTACGACCAAAACCAGCTGCAACGCGGCCTGCAGATCTACACCGAGGTTTGTTCGTCCTGCCATGGGATGAAACAGGTGCCGATCCGGTCGCTTGCCGACGAAGGTGGCCCGCAATTGCCAATGGATCAGGTTCGCGCCTATGCCGCCGAAAACTTTGAGGTTTTCGACGCGGAACTGGATGAAAACCGCCCGGCCACACCGGTCGATAAGTTCCCGGCAAACACCGCTGCTGGCGCCCCGGACCTTAGCATGATGGCCAAGGCACGTGCTGGTTTCCACGGCCCTTACGGGCTGGGGATCAACCAGATGTTCAAAGGCATGGGCGGCCCGGAATACATCGCGTCAGTCCTGTCGGGGTATACCGGCGAGGAAAAGGAAGAAGCGGGCACCACGTTCTATGAAAACACCGCGTTTCCCGGTGGCTGGATTTCGATGGCCCCGCCGCTGTTCGACGAACAGGTTGAATTTGCAGACGGTCATGGCAACGACGTGCACCACATGGCACAGGACGCCGCTGCGTTCCTGATGTGGGCCGCTGAACCCAAGATGATGGCGCGCAAGCAGGCCGGTTTTGTTGGCGTGCTGATGCTGACCATCCTGACAGTTCTGCTGTACCTGACCAACAAAAAACTGTGGGCGCCGCATAAGGGCAAAAAAGTCTAACCCTGACTTTTCCAAATTCTCAATAGATCAAGCCCCGTCAGGTCATTCTGGCGGGGCTTTTTGTTGTGCCCGCTGCTGTGCCTGATTGGTCCACCCAAATGCAGTAATCGTTCCCGATTAGTCAGCGCCATGAAACCATGATAGCATGCTACCCATTCATCACGACTTTTCCGCGACAAATTTTTTACAGTAACATACACCTTAGTGGAGTTTTCCATGGCCAGTCGCCCTCAGCAAATTGACTATAAAGGGTACGACACCCGCAAATTCATGAAGATCGCCGACGACCTGCACAAGACCTGCAAATTCGAAATCAGCCGCACCAAAGGCGTTATGTCCAAGCTGGATAGCAACGGCGGTTCGTTTAATCTTCACGACAAAAATGATATCAAGAAAGACATTAAGGCGCTGGAAGACAGCAAGAACCGCTTTGTCGCCGTTATGATGTCTGTGCAGGCCGGTCAAAAGGTGACCGTGAAAGAGATCGAAAACAGCTATGATTCCTATTGCTTGGCGTTGGGCATGCTGACGGCCCACACGGACATGTGGAACACGGTGATCGCCAGCGATATCGTGAAAAAGACGATAGCCACGATTGCGCTTGTCAAAAAGGCCCATGATACGGTCGAGTCCAACAGACGAGGGATGGAAGAGGATCTGAAGGCGCTTCAGAAAGTTCTGAAGAAGGCCGAAAGCTCTAAATACAAAACCTACTTCAAATCAGCTCTTTCCCTGGCCCTGGACGCCGCCATCATCCTGTCGCCACAGGTTCGGGCGCTTTCGGTCATCTCAAAATTTGCCGTTGGCGGGCTGATTGATGTCGGGTCAAACTTGTTGGTTGGTAAACCCGAGGATTTTATCGGCACCTCAATCGGCATGGTCAACTCGGGCACCGAAATTGAGTATAAGGCGCGGGGGCTGACCAAAGGGGCAGATGCGCTGGCCAAGGCTGGTAAAGTGATGAAAATTGCCGGTTTGGTCGGGTCAGCTGGCGACATAAAGAAGGCCCATCAAACCGTCGACGACATCAACGCGCGGATCACCAAGATGCGCAAAAGCCTGGTGGCCAATGCAAAGAACCTGGTAAAAGTGGGCATAATGCTTGAAGTGGCACAACGCGAGATACGCATTCTGCTAAAGCGCCTGCAGGCCAACGCCGCACAGGCCGACAATGCCGAGGCCATCTATCAAAAGTTCAAAGCGCAGCGTGCCGGGCTTTAACGCACGGACCCGATTAACAGCTGAGTTTCCGAGGCGCTGGTTATCTGCGCGGTCACGATCTGCCCGACGGGTAGATCGTCGGCAAACGACACCTCGGTAAACTGCTCTGTCCGGCCCATATGCGGGGTTTCCATTAGGATTCGGTGGGTTTGCCCTACCTGTGCCTGCAAATGGCGCTGTACCTGCTGGGTACCCGCCTGACGCAACCGGGCGGCGCGCTGTTTGATCGCCTTGCCATTCACCTGCGGCATCCGCGCCGCCGGAGTGCCGGGGCGGGGGGAATAGGGAAACACATGCAGCCAGGTCAGGTTGCAATCGGTCACCAGCTTCAGTGAATTTTCGAACATCGCTTCGGTCTCGGTCGGGAAACCGGCGATGATATCGGCGCCAAAGGTGATGTCGGGGCGCAAGGCGCGTGCAGTTTCGGTGAAGCGAACGGCGTCTTCACGCGAATGGCGGCGTTTCATCCGTTTCAGGATCATGTTGTCGCCATGCTGCAGCGACAGATGCAGATGCGGCATCAGCCGGGGTTCGGTCGCGATGGCGTGCATCAGGTTCTCGTCCACCTCGATTGAATCAATCGAGCTGATCCGCAGGCGTGGCAGATCAGGCACCAGCCGCAGGATACGCATCACCAGATCGCCCAGCTTGGGCGCGGCAGGCAGATCGGCGCCCCAACTGGTCAGGTCAACCCCCGTCAGCACCACCTCGTTGTAGCCGCGATCCACCAGCCGCTTGATCTGATCCACCACAACCCCGGCGGCCACCGACCGTGAATTGCCGCGGCCATAGGGGATGATGCAAAAGGTGCAGCGATGGTCACAACCGTTCTGGATCTGCACATAGGCGCGGCTGCGGGTGCCAAAACCGTCAATCAGATGGCCGGCGGTTTCGGTGACCGACATGATGTCATCCACCTGACAGGCCTCGGTCTCGCCAATGAAATCGGCTGCCAGCCCTTTCCAGGTCTCGGGCTGCATCTTTTCGACATTGCCGATCACTACATCAACCTCGGCCATCGCGGCGAATGTCTGCGGTTCGGTTTGCGCGGCGCAACCGGTGACGATCAGCCGTGCGTCGGGGTTTTCCCGCCGCAGCTTGCGGATTTCCTGGCGGGCCTTGCGCACGGCCTCTGACGTGACCGCGCAGGTGTTGACGATAACTGCATCCTGTAACCCGGCCTGCGCCGTCAGCTGCTTCATCGCCTCGGTTTCACAAGCGTTCAGGCGACAGCCCAAAGTGGTGAAACGCGGCGCGCTCATCCGGCAGCGTCCAGAAAGGCAGGGGTAAACGTGCCGTTGAACACATGCGCGGTGGGTCCGGTCATCCAGACGCCATCATCGCGCCAGTCGATCCACAGCGTGCCACCATCCAGATCAATCTGTACCTTGCGCCCCGTCAAGCCGCGCCGCGCTGCCGCAACCGCCGTGGCACAAGAGGACGAGCCAGACGCCAGCGTAATCCCCACCCCACGCTCCCACACCCGCATGCGGATGTGATCGGGGCCGATGATCTGCGCCACCTGCACATTGGCGCGTTGTGGGTACAGCGGGTGGTGTTCATAGCGCGCACCGAACTGGTCCAGCACAACCGCCTCTGCATCGTCCACAAAAAAGGTGCAATGCGGGTTGCCCATGCCGGTGGCTGTCGGCGCACCTTCGATTGGCAGCTGCAGCGTGTCCATTTCGCTGGCCAGCGGCACCTCGTCCCAGCGCAGTTGCGGCGCGCCCATGTTGACCGAGGTCAGGCCGTCGCCCACGTCCCGTGCCGCTAGTTCACCGCGTTCAGTGGTCAGCACCAGGCAGTCGCGCCCGGTTTCATCCATCAGATAACGCGCAATACAGCGGGTGGCATTGCCACAGGCGCCAGCGGTGGACCCGTCGGCGTTGTAAAACGTCAGATGCGCATCGCGCATGCCCGGCGTTATCACCGCCAGTTGGTCAAACCCCACACCGCAATGCCGGTCGCTAATCGCCCGCGCCAGTGTTGGGGTCATTGTCACGGCGTGCACGCGGGCATCCACAACAACAAAGTCGTTGCCCAGCCCGTGCATCTTCATAAAGGGCAAAGTGGTATCTCTTTGATCACTCATGGCGCGCATATAGCCCCGGTTGGGACACGAATCCACCCTGCGGGGACAAAACAATTACAAAGGGGCTTGACCGTTTGCCCAACCCCACATAGGTAGCCCGCCTAACAAGGCGTTGCGATACAGGGTATTTAGACGCTTTGACGCGATTTATGCGGTTGATCCCAACGGAACAATTGGCATAAAGAGCGGCACGGGAACGCGAAGGCGTTCCGATAAAGAAGTGGGCCTGTAGCTCAGTTGGTAGAGCAACTGACTTTTAATCAGTAGGTCTCCGGTTCGGATCCGGACGGGCTCACCATTCTTTTCAACGACTTAGGAAAAATTCCGCAGTCTGTCGGTTCGCACGTGCCCTTCTGGGGGGCACATGGGGGACAATTCGGCTCTGACAGCACCCTAGTCGCAGCACTTTGACCGACTTTACACATCCTGAAGATTGTTGCCATTTTCAAAGGTTGGTTTGCTCGGCCACAGCATACCATCCTTTGGGAAATGCAGCACAGCCGAGCGCCAGTCCGCCAAGAACCTGAAGCTTTCCAAGAATACGGCGCTCAAGCCCTGACCTCTCCCACCACCAACCGTTCGGGCAACAGCCCATGATCGCCTTGGTCCATCCGGTAGGCCACGAGCGGCCCGTCTTTACCGGCTGAGAAATCAAGGCAGAGCGCGTTCGTTGCTTGCAGTTCGGGCTCGCCGGGTAGCCAGTAGTGGCCGAAGAAAACCGGCTTGCCGTCGTTGTAGGAGAGGCTTGTGATCTCTTCAGGCAACGGACCTTCTGGGAGAGGCGTGTCTGATTGGGTGGACATAGCCACATCCCGCCAACTCTGCGGATCAGGGTGCCACCAATTCACCCGCACCTCACGGCGCTCGGTCCCGTCCTTGTCGAAGAAACTAGCACCTGCAGGCAGGGGTGCCTCGAGTCCCTTGGTGATGATATCCAGCGCCTCTGCCAAGGCGGGATTGCGGCGTTCAGACACCAGCGACAGATCCTCGGGCAGCCGAGCGCCGGACAGTTGATCGGCAACCAATTGGAGCGATGGGCGATGCCAGCAGGCATGCACGGCGCGCACGGCGTCGTCTTCGAACGCCACAGGCAGCCCGTGCATCCAGCCAAGAACATCCAGCGTCTGCGGCGCATTCAGGGGAAAGTCTTTCAGAAAGGCCCCATGCTGGCGCATGTTATTCTCTGACCGCGCCCTGAGGGGAACTCCGGTTTCAGGATCGATGGTGTGAAAGAGCAGCGCGTTGAGCTCGTGGTTGCCCATCACGGCACGGGCCTTGCCCGCGTCCATCAGCGAACGCACCGTGGAAATCACGGCGGCATTCTCTGGCCCCCAGTCAATAAAGTCGCCGAGGAACAGCAGCTGCCGGTCGCCTGCGTCACAGGTCCAGCCAGCAGTCGTCTTCTGCCAGCCCAGCTGCGCCAGAAGCGCATCCAGCTTGTGGGCCATGCCGTGGATGTCTCCGATAATGTCATACATGTTTCTTCTCCTTCTCTATTTGATTTCCTGTGCTTCGAGCATCTGCCCGAGCGTCTCGACGTCCGCTGCCTTCCAAGTCTGCACCCAGAGCGGTCGCGCCAAGCCTGACATGCGCAGTTCGCGCCGTTTCCCGGGCGGGATCAGACCGCTTTCAACAAGGTTGGCAAAGCGGCTTAGCGGGATTCTCAACTTGTGACAGATCCGCTCCGCCCCTAGGCCCGTGTGTGTCCAATTACTGGTCGGCTCGAAACAGAGCGCGTCTTCCAGACAGCTTTGATAGGTACAATCCGGGTCGTCTGGTCGCTGCAACCTTGGTCCTTCGCCCTCCCCCGCCTTGGCAGACCTTGAAGAAATCTCCTCGACTTCGAACTTCTTGCCGGTCGCCCTTTCCAGCGCCAAAAGCGCTTCCTTCGGATAGGAAAGAGTTTCAACTTCGATACCGAAGGCCATGAGGCCGACAATGCCCGAGTCAGCTGGTTGGCGGAAAACCCAGCCCGCAGTGACGACCAGCCGCGCCATGAAGTCGTTCGAGGGGGCCACCGGTCGGACGAAGCGCAACCGTTGCAGGCGGGGCTGCCAAGCCTCACGGTAGATGCGCTCATAGGACGCTTGGTCAATTGGCTCGCCGGTTTCCGCTTCGGCATCTGCGACACGTGTGCCTGCCTTGCAATTATGGGCCGGCATCCAAGCCAGTGGGTCACCCGGCGCTCTGCTCTTCGGTGTGTCGGAATAGGTCATCTCTCGTCTCCTTGTTTGCCCTCTCGGGCCGCGTGCCCGGCCGCTTGGGCCGGGAAGCCAACCGTCAGGAAACGGGTTGGCGGCGGGCAGACACCCGCGCTCGTCACGCAATTTGCCAAGGCATTTCGCCCCGACGCTCACGGTGGTCGCAACGGCATCAACCAATTTCTCGGTATCGCCGTCACGTGCAGATTTCAGGAAGTCCCTTTGCCTCTGCCGGGCCATGTGTCCTCTCGGAAAACCACCCGTGGGAAACGGGTTGGTGGCACCATACGGTGCGCTCTTCACACAATGCCACTTTAACGAGTCGGCTATTCCGGTGCAATGGGAAAGGGTGCGGCAACTATATGGCGCAAACTAGCGACCAACCTACGCTTTGGGGAGGTGATCTAGTCAGGCCAGCCATCCACAGTGACTGAAGAACATTCGCCTCTGAGCCACTTGGTATCGGCTTCACCAAGCGCCCCAAGAAGCCCAGCGATTATGCCTTCATCGTCCTCTACGCCCTCGAAGGTCTTTTCGATGGCACCCGTTGGGTCATCTTGAAACGAGTCCCAGTCGATGCCGAGCTGCTCTATGCATTTGCGCCTTCCCGCGGCCAGCTCGGCATCTGACAGTTTGGTCAGGTCCGCATCGAATATCGAACGGTGCCTTTCAAGCTTGCCAAGGCGCGATTTCAGACCCATTGATCGGCCTCCAGTTCTTGCAACCGGCGCTCGAGCTCCGTTGTCTCCAGCACGCGGCGGTAACTCTCGATCAGGCCCATCACCGTGGCTCCTTCGAGAGGCGTGATCTCACCTTGGGCGACGGCGCTCAAAACGGCCGGTGCTACTTCGGCAGCGGATTGGGCGTCTTCAATGACCGGTAATTCGAAAGAGATCGGCACGTCTTTTCGGGGCGGCGCTATCCGCTCCAGACAGAGCCGCAGAGCCGTCGTATCGCCCCCTAAGGACATGTCGCTTTCTGCGTCAGTGCCTCGCTCTGGCCCTCCAGCAACGCCTCGACAGCGCGCGCGGTTCTGTTTCGCGCACCCTTGGGTCTTCCGGGGTTGCCGGAAGCAAATGTTCCATCCGGGTTACGGGCTTCCGTAAATGTTCCGTATTTTTGGATACTCATCAGGGCCTCCGACAACGTTAGCTTAAGCCGCCACCGATTGGGCGGGTTAAACTGATCCTCGTTTCTTGTCCGTTCTACATCAGAAACGGCGTTTTGGCCATGTTGGGATGGAGCAGCCGCGTCTCGGCGCCGTTTTTGGGAGAATATAGCGCCACACAGTGCCGCCTTTGACGTTTAGTGGGGCACCTGGCCGAATGAGGGATATCGAGCTGTGAGGTCGATTTGCGCCGAAGATGTTTGGCGCGGCGGATCCCTTTCGCCGACTAAGCGAGGATCGCAGAGGGCCGTTCGTGACAGTGATGGAAAATGGAAACGGCCCAATTGCTGCACCACACACATTTCGACAGGAAGGGCGGAAAGTGGGCTTTCGCTGCGATTGCGAATTTTTCGGGTGGCGTTAGCAAAGCCGCCATTGCGGACGTGAGGGAATCTCGACGTCATGCGATTCCGCCAAGTAGCGCTGAAATTGCCACCTTAGGTATGAAGTGTTGAATGTCACTGAGAACTGACCCGGTATTTTCACCGGGATTTGACCCGCTCTTAGTTATGTATCTACGGCTATGCTTTGGTCAATGTGGCGTTCTCCTTTGTTGTTTTTTCGCGGCCTCTGAGCTAGCTTTGAAGCGGTAGCTATCGTTGCCGGTTTCGAGGATGTGGCAGCGGTGGGTGAGCCGGGCGAGTAGAAGCGCACTTTGCGTCTGTGATGCTCGATGGCCTGGACGCCGATAGCTGTGGCGACGTGGCTTTTGCCGGTGCCGGGCCCACCAATCAGAACGACGTTTTCCACATTTCCCCCTCTCGGCAGCATGCTGTGCATGCGCCTGCCGGGCAATGGGTGCCGATCAGCCCGCCACGCGCGAGCAAAGGCTGCGACACGCTCATAGGACCCATCGTAGCCAAGCTTAACCAAGTCCTCATACATCAGCTTAACGTTGCGCCGCTCTTTGCGAGACTTCCGCGTCTGCGCCAAAAGCCATGCAGACAAACGAGCCGCGTAGGGATCCAACTTGCCTGGACGCGAGGGCGTCTTGAACTGTGGCTCAACAGCACCTTCTCGAAGGTACTTCTTAACCGTGTTCCGAGACAGCCCAGTCCGGCGCGCCATCTCACGTATTGGCATTTTGTCACGCAACGCCCAGCGTCGAATGACACTCAAAAATCCCATGTCTATCACTCCATGTCTCCCTGAACAAAACCGTCAGGGCAATGTGTTCACATGGGTCAATTCTCAGTGACAATGTATGGGGCTACCGGGTCAGCTCTCAGTCACATTCAACACCTTCTTGACCAATGCTGCAGTGCAATAACTTTGCACGATGGGCCGGAAGTAAACATTCCCAGTGGCAAAATGCATGGACCCAGAATATAATGCAACGGCGTTCACTCCAGCAGCTGGAATGTTAGGCGGTTCCGGTATGGGTTTGCATTCGTGCAGTGACGTTTGATTGTTTATACGAAGGAAAAAATGATGAAATCAATGTTTGCAGCTGGATGGCTTATCATTTCAATTGCAGTGTTTTGGGGCGGGTCCGCAGAACAAGTTAACGCACAATCCAATCCGCAATGTGCCCTAACAATGCCGCAAGGGGCGGGTTATTATCAATGCAGTTGCGCCCCGGATCAAGGATCGACTGCGCCATTCTGGGGGAATGGGCCTTATACGGCGGATAGCGATCTGTGCAGTGCAGCGCGGCACGCAGGTATTGTTGGCGAGCATGGCGGAGTGATCAAAGTTTTGCGGGTGCAGGGACTAAATAGCTATTGGGGCAGCACATCAAATGGTTGGACATCGAAAGGTTGGGGAACCTTTACTTCTAGTATTGTATTTAACAGAAACTAAAAAGTCGCTCCAAAAACACTGCAGTAAGTCGTTAAAGGCTTATCCCCTTTGTTCCGGCAAGACTACATGTTGAGGCTACAGAGTTGATGATTGTGGCCTGAGGCGCGGATCGGGTCAATTTGCGGCGCAGCTTGGGCGCATAAAACGTAGCTTTTCTGATGAAAGATGGCTTT
>JBLINN010000095.1:0-13149 GCA_047639325.1 Paracoccaceae bacterium
CTGGCGCATGCGCAGGCCGGGGCCGAGGGGCTTTTTGCCCTGACGCTTGACGAGTTGGGGGGATAGGCGCGTGGACGGAACTGCCCCAGTGACCATGCGCTATCCATGGGACACGCCGCCCGCACAGGGACAGGCGATCGAAGTGGCCCCCGGTGTGCTGTGGATGCGTCTGCCGCTGCCGATGAAGCTGGATCATGTGAATGTTTACGCGCTGGATGACGGCGATAGCTGGACGGTGATCGACACTGGTTTTGCCTCCAAAACCTCGCGCCGGATCTGGGGCGAGTTGCTGGCCGGGCCATTGGGTGGCAAACCGGTCTGCCGTGTGGTTGTCACGCATCACCATCCCGATCATGTCGGCCTTGCCGGATGGTTCCAGTCCGAACACGGCGCCGAGCTGATCACCACCCGCACCGCCTGGCTGTTTGCCCGCATGTTGCTGCTGGACGAACAACCCGCCCCCACCGCCGAAACGGTGGATTTCTGGCGCAGTGCAGGCATGGACCCGGATATTCTGGCCAAACGGATGGTGGAGCGCCCGTTCAACTATGCCGATATCGTCGCGCCGATGCCGCTGGGGTTCCGGCGTGTTGCCCAAGGCGACACGATTGTCATGGGCGGGCGCACTTGGGACGTGCATATCGGCAATGGCCACGCCCCCGAACACGCGACATTCTGGAGCCGGGACGACAATCTGATCCTGTCTGGCGACCAAATCCTGGCCTCGATCAGCCCAAACATCGGCGTCTACGCCACCGAGCCCGAGGCCGATCCGCTGGGCGGCTGGCTAGAGGCCTGCGAGCGCCTGTCTTTGATGGCGCGCCCGGATCATCTGGTGCTGGGGGGGCACAAGCTGCCGTTTACCGGCCTGCCAGTGCGGATGCGCCAGTTGGTTGATAACCATCACGGAGCGCTTACCCGGTTGCTGGAGCATCTAGACAGCCCCAAACCGGCATCGTCCTGTTTTTCAACGCTGTTCAAGCGTCATATCGACGAGGGGATATATGGGCTGGCGTTGGTTGAATCCATTGCCCATGTGCAGCATCTATACCTTGAAGGCCGGGTGACCCGGACCAAGGGGGAAAATGGCGAATGGCTGTATCAGCGCAAGGATTAACCGGGAATGGATGACAAGATCGACACCTCTGTCGAGGCCGCCGAGGCGGCGATTTTGCCGCGGATGCACGAGGTGCATACTGATCCTGACAGCTGTGCCGGGCTGGATTGCGTGCCCGAAGAGGTGATGCAGCCGGTTGATGGCAAAAGCCCGGCGCAATGGGCGTATGAACGGCTGATCCTGTATATCCAGAACTTTGAAAAGCAGTTGGATGGCACCCATGAGGTGGCGATGGGGTTCACTGGTGGCGATGCGGGTGTGCTGCGGATCGAGGGCCTGGGCTATTTCGACCCGGACATCGTGACGTTTTATGGCAGCGATGCGTCGGGGATCAAAACCCAGCTGGTGCAGCATGTCAGCCAGCTGAGCGTGATGCTGCGCGCCTTGCCCAAGCCCGCCGAAGACGGCCCGGCAACGCGCATCGGGTTCCGGCTGGCGGCCGAACTGGAAAAGGGCTGATCGCGCGCCTGCACCCTTGACCTTACCCGCCCGACCGGGTTGACGTTCAATGGCGCGGGTCAACTGCGGGTCATTGAGGAGTTAAGCCGTTGAGTGCGTTTTCCACCGTTAAACTGGCCTATGGCGATGCCTGGGACCGCCGCCGAATTTTTGTAACCATTTTGGTGGTGTTGCGGCTGGGCGCATATGCGCTGATCGCGCCGATCTTGGCCGGGCTGATCAATCTGGGCGTGTCGCTGTCGGATCAGGCCGCGTTGACCGATCAGGATATCGCGATGTTCATCCTGACCCCGGTGGGGTTTGTGGCAACGCTGGCGGTTCTGGGCGTGCTGATAATGGTTGAAATCGGCGGTTTTGCGATGATGGCAGCGGTATTGCGGGCGCAGACCCCCAACCGAGTACAGGCCATACGGATGGCATTTCACGCCATGGGGCGGCGCAGCCATGCGTTGCTGATCTTTGCGGTGCTGTTTGTGCTGCGGGTTCTGGTATTGGCGCTGCCATTTGTGGTGGCTGGGTTGCTGGTGGCCAAGCGCTACCTGACCGAGTTTGATATCAATTATTACCTGACGTTTCACCCGCCCGAGTTCATTATGGCGGTGGGCCTGATCGGGGCCATTGTACTGGTGATGGCGCTGGTGTTGTTGCGGGTGTTGTCGGGATGGGCGCTGGCGCTGCATCTGGTGGTGTTTGCCGATGTCGCCCCCCGCGCCGCCTTTGGCCAAAGTGCCGCCCGGATGCAGGGGCACCGGGGGCGATTACAGGTTCAGCTGCTGATCTGGCTGGTGGCCCGGGTGGTTCTGGTCAGCGGGCTGGGGCTGGTTGCCGGGGCGGTTTTGAACCTGATACCACTGACCCCCGGCGATGGGCTGCGGCTGGCGCTGTTGCTGACACTGATCGTGGTGGCAGTGTGGACATTGGCGGGTGTGGTTTTGGCTGCGGTGGCGCTAGGCGCGCTGGCGCGGGTGCTGGACGGGTTTTTTGAAGGCGGCAAACTGCTGGAACCGGCGGCGGCGGCCGAGGTCGCCAGCTTGCGGCGACGTCTGGCCCGTGGCGCGGTGATCGGGCTGGGGCTGATCGGGTTTGGCACATGGTCGGCGATAGAGTTGCTGGAC
Source organism: Paracoccaceae bacterium (assembly GCA_047639325.1). GTDB lineage: Bacteria > Pseudomonadota > Alphaproteobacteria > Rhodobacterales > Rhodobacteraceae > NVQY01. The sequence continues at coordinate 2,692 of JBLINN010000095.1, forward strand.
CAGATAAAGACCGAGGACCACATAGAAATCATCGCCCATCGCGGCGCGGCGGGCAGCCGCCCGGAAAACACCATGGCATCCTTCGAAAAGGCGATCGAGGATCGGGCGGACTGGGTTGAACTGGACGTTCAGGAAAGTGCCGATGGTCAGGTCATCGTGGTGCATGACAGCGATTTCATGAAGCTGGCGCAGGTCGACCTAAAGGTCTGGGATGCCGATCAGGCGACGCTGGCCGGGATCGATATTGGTGGTTGGTATGACCCGGCCTACAGCGATCAGCGGGTGCCGCTGTTGCGCGATGTGCTGGCGATGGCCAAGGGCCGGGCCAAGGTGTTGATCGAGCTAAAATATTACGGCCATGACGAAAAGCTGGAAGAAAGAGTGGCTTTGATCGTCGATGATCTGGACATGGCCGATCAGGTCGCGGTGATGAGCCTGAAATACCCCGCCGTGCAAAAGATGCAGGTGCTGCGTCCGACTTGGCGCACGGGGGTTCTTGCAGCCACGGCGGTGGGTAATCTGGCCGGGCTGGACGCGGATTTCATCGCGGTGAATACCGGCATGGTAGGCCCGCGTCTGGTGGACAAGATCGAGGCGGCGGGCAAGGATTTGTATGTCTGGACGGTGAATGACCCGCTGGAAATGTCGCAGATGATCTCGATGGGGGTGGATGGGTTGATAACCGACGAACCGGCGCTGGTGCATCAGGTTCTTGCGGTGCGCGCCGGGCTGAGCACGCCCGAGCGGTTGATCTTGTGGCTGTCGCAGGAGCTGGGCCTGAAGCTGAACCCCAAGGAATACCGTGATGGTCAGCCCTGAACAGGGGCGGCCAACCGCCCAGTCGACACGACACAGCCCGGCCCGCGAACCGGAAAATTTCAAATTTTCCGACCCGATTTCTTTGAAAGAAATCGGTTACTGGGGCGGCGTTGTCCTGCTGGCCCTCACGATGGGCGCTGGTCTGGCGCGGGAGGGTGCCGCACAGGATAACCTGGTGGTGCGGGCGCTGGAACTGCCGTCGCACCGGGTATTGATGACGCGAATCGCCCGGCCCGGCACTTTGCTGGCAGAGTTCGAAACCGACGGCTGTTCGGGCGGGTTATCGGATGCCTGGCGGTTGGTGGCCAGTCAGTTCCCGGATTTTGCCGCAACCTATAACGATATCCCCCCGTGGGAATCCTGCTGTGTCATTCATGATCGCGCCTATCACAATGCGGGCGGCGCGCAGACGCCCGAAGCCAGCTATGGCGCACGACTGCTGGCCGATAAGGCGCTGGAGCAATGTGTGGTTCAGACCGGCATCGCCAACCGTGACGAGATGGCGCAAACCTATGGCGCGACACCTGATCAGGTGGTGTCTGCCTATGGCGTGATCGCCGGGGCGATGTATCTGGCGGTGCGCTTTGGCGGCGCGCCTTGTTCAGGGTTGCCCTGGCGCTGGGGGTTTGGCTTTGCCGACTGTTCCATTTTGGCCACCTCACGCGAAACTGAAGTCCTGGCCCCCCCTGCGCGGGATTGACGTGGTGACAGGCTGGCGGCAATACGATATCCAGCAAAAAGACCGCGAACGGGGATTGAGGAAACATGGCTGACTATAAACACGGCGAAATGGATATCACGACACAGACGGATACCTTTAATGGCTTCGTCTCGTTCACCACAAAATTTGTGGTGGGGATTATTGTGCTGGTGATCTTCATGGCCATCTTCCTGACCTGATCCGAGGTCATTCGTCTGTGAAACGCTTTATTTGCCTTTGTGTGATGCTACTGGCCGTGGCCGGTTGCACATCCAAACAGCCCTTTGCTGATGACGCCTCCATTGCGGCGGTATCTTATCGCAATCCGGGTCCGGCCTCGCTGACGCTGTACACGATGATCAACAACCGCACTGGCAGGGGCGGGCATACGTCGCTGATCATCAACGCATCCGAGCGGATCATTTTTGATCCAGCCGGATCGTTCAAGGCCGATATTGTCCCCGAGCGCAATGACGTGTTGTTTGGCATCACCCCCCCGGTGGAACGCGCCTATCGCGGTGCCCATGCGCGCAGTACCTTCCATGTTCTGGTTCAGCATATCGACGTAACGCCGGAACAGGCCCAGGTGGCCTATCGGTTGGCGCGCAGCAATGGTCCGGTGGCGGGCACGTTCTGCGCCAGTTCCACAGCGCAATTGCTGCGTCATGTGCCGGGGTTTGAAGGCATCCAGTCAACGTTGTACCCGGTGAAGCTGTCCAACCAGTTTGGCGCGATTCCCGGGGTTACATCCGAACGGTATTACGAAAAAGACCACCCCGATTTGCAGATCGGAATGCAAAAGAGCAATGAAACGCTAAACGAGTAGATAAAGCAGCCCGTAAAGGGTTGCTGCCCCCGCCAGCATGGCCGGGATCACGTTTTTTGTGGCCAATCCCACCACGATTGTCATTAGCGCCGCCAACAGCCGCGCCAGATCCGGCTGGCCTCCGGTTGCGGTGGGCCAGATCACCAGCGGCGCCACCAGCGCGGGTAGGAAAGCCACGGCAGTATAGCGCAGGTGGCGCAGCACCCAAGCTGGCATTGCGCGGTTGCCGACAAGGCCGATAAACAGGAACCGCAAGGCAAAGCTGCCAACAGCCATGCCGATGATGACAATCCACAGCGTGACCGGATCAAACCCGGTTTCAGTCATGCCCGTTTCAGTCATGACGACACCCCTTTGCGCGCCAAGATCAGTTCGGCCTGGGCCCCGGCCATCATTCCGGCGATCCCGCCGACGATCAGGCCCAGATTATAAGGCAGGCCAGCCGAGGCCAGTGCCACGCTTATGGCGACAAAGGCTGCAATCAGGTGGGCCGTGGTGCGCAGCATTGGCGCGATCATCGCCAGAAAGGCGATCGGCAAGGCGAAATCCAGCGCCCAGCTTTCGGGAATACGTGACCCCATGATCGCCCCAAACAGCGTGCCCGATATCCAGACCGGCGCCACAATCCCGTTGGTGCCAAAGAAATAGGCCATCCGCTGGGGCGTCGTCATCGCCGGTTCGGTTTCAAACTGGATAATCGATAGCGCATAGGATTGATCGACCGTCATATAGGCCGCGAAAGCGCGTTGCCACAGCGGCGCGGCGCCCAGATAGGGGGTCAACGAGGCCGAATACATCGCCACCCGCAGGTTCACCGCAAGGGCCGAGATTAGCACAATCAGCGTTGGCGCCTGTTCATGCATCAACTGCAGGGCGGTAAATTGCGCCGCCCCGGCAAAGACGGTGATGGTAAAGGTCATCGCCTCGACCAGATTCAACCCGGCCTCGGTCGCCAATACGCCAAACAGCATGCCAAAGGGCCCGGCCACCAAGACAAAGGGCGCGCCGTCCCAAAAACCCTTCCAGAAAAATGATTTCGCGGTGGTGCGGGTCATGGCTTGCCCCTAAGCTGATACCGCCCGCATTATCGGGGATCAGGAGGGGATGCAATTGGCCAAGAATAGTGATCTCGCGGATTTCATCATTGCGCCAGATCCGGGGGCTGCGCGCCTGACCCGGGCGGTTGAGGGCGTGGACCACAACGGGCAGGTCAGCCGGATATCGGTGGTCGAGGAACGGCCGCTGACAATTTTTCTGAACGGGCAGGAAATTGTGACCGCGATGACCATCGGCGATTATCCAGAATATTTGGCGCTGGGGTTCCTGCGCAATCAGGGGATGCTGCACGACGGCGAAGACATCACTGGGGTCGATTACGATGAAGAGCTGGAAACCGTGGTGGTGCGCACTGCGACCCAGACCAATTACGAAGAAAAGCTAAAGAAAAAGACCCGCACCAGTGGCTGCGCCGTGGGCACGGTGTTTGGTGACATGATGGAGGGGCTAGAGGGCGTGACGCTGGCCGCCACCCCGGTACGCACATCGTGGCTGTATGCGGTGGCGGCAAAGATTAACCGCACCCCGTCGCTGTACCTAGAGGCCGGAGCGATCCATGGCTCGGTCCTGTGCCATCAGGACCGTCCGCTGGTCTATATGGAGGACGTTGGGCGTCATAACGCGGTGGACAAGATTGCCGGGTGGATGTTGCGGCATCAGGCCCCGGCAGAGGATAAGATATTATATACCACCGGGCGGCTAACCTCGGAAATGGTGATCAAGACGGCGATGATGGGCATTCCGGTTCTGGCGTCACGGTCTGGGTTCACGGCTTGGGGGGTCGAGATTGCCCGACAGGTTGGGTTGACCCTGATCGGGCGGATGCGCGGCCAGCGGTTTGTGTGTCTGGCGGGTGAGGAACGGTTGATCCGTGACGTGGACCCGGCAAGCGTGGCGGTTGAGGACGGCAAACACCGACGAAAGAGTGCGCGGGAATGAAGCAAGGAAGAAAAATCTTTCCAAGATTTTTGGTAAGAAAATTTGAAATTTTCTTGTTGTGCAAAACCTGAAAGGCAAGAGATGAAGCAGCCGTTAGGGGTAATATTGGCCGGAGGATTGGCCAGCCGTATGGGCGGTGGCGACAAGGGGATGTTGTCGCTGGGCGGACGGCCTTTGTTGTCGCATGTGATTGAACGTTTAGAGCCCCAGGTGGCCACGCTGGCGCTGAATGCCAATGGCGACGCGGCGCGATTTGCGGGGTTTGGTCTGCCGGTGCTGCCGGATACGATTGATGGCTTCGCTGGGCCGCTGGCCGGGGTTCTGGCCGGGTTGGATTGGGCCGCTGCTCAGGGCGCGGATAGTATCGTCACCGCCGCAGCCGACACGCCGTTTTTCCCCGGCGATCTGGTGCCGCAGCTGTTGCTGGCGGGCGAAGGGATGGGCGCGCCGCTGGTATTGGCGGCCACCCCTGATCCGAAACGCGGGCAAGCGCGGCATCCGACCTTCGGGTTGTGGTCGGTCAGTCTGCGCGACGATCTACGTGCAGCTCTGACAGGCGGATTGCGCAAGGTGGTGCTGTGGACCGACCAACATGACGGGCGCGTGGCGGTATTCCCGGTGCATCGGATTGACCCGTTTTTCAACGTCAACACGCCCGATGATCTGGAACGGGCTGAGAACCTGCTGGCGGGCTCGGCATGAAACTCTACGGCGTGGTTGGTTGGAAGAACGCCGGTAAAACCGGGCTGATGGAACGGTTGGTGGCCGAGATCACCGGGCGGGGCTTTACCGTGTCTACGGTCAAGCACGCGCATCATTCTTTCGACGTGGATCAGCCGGGCCGCGACAGCCACCGCCATCGGGTGGCCGGGGCGTCCGAGGTGTTGCTGGCCTCAGGCCATCGGTTCGCCTTGATGCATGAATTGCGCGGCGCAGCGGAGCCGACGTTGGCCGAGTTACTGCCGCACATGTCGCCGGTTGATCTGGTGCTGATCGAGGGGTTCAAGCGCGACAAACATCCCAAGGTCGAAGCCTATCGCGCCGAACCCGGCAATCCGTTGATTGCGCCGGATGATAACAGCATCCGCGCGGTGGCCAGCGATGTGCCGCTGGATCTGGACCGGCCAGTTTTTGATCGGCCAGTTTTTGATCTGGATAATACCCGCGCGATTGCTGATTTCATTTTGGCAGAGGTGGGGCTGTGACGGCGTTTGACAGTTTCGCCATGGTCGATTGGTCGGGCGGGAATGATCGCGGATTAACGCCCAAGAAAGACGCGATTTGGGCCTGTCTTGCCCGGCGGGATCACATTGAAGACCCAGTTTACCTGCGCAATCGACAATTGGCCGAGGCGTGGTTGGGCGACATGATCGCGGCGGAATTGGCTGCCGGGCGGCGTATCTGTCTGGGGTTCGATTTTCCGTTTGGCTATCCGCAGGGGTTTGCCAAGGCCGTGACCGGGTCGAACGATCCCTTGGGCCTGTGGGATTGGTTTGCAGAGCGGATCGAGGACGCGCCAAAGGACAATAATCGGTTTGATCTGGCCGGAGAGATCAATCGGCAATTTGGGGGAAACGGACCGTTTTGGTTTAACGGGCTAAAGCGCGATATTGCTGGGCTGGGGCGCTCCAGGGCCGGGTATCAGAACCCGTTTCCTGATCGTCGGCAAGTCGAACGACACGCCAAGGGCGCTTTCACTTGCTGGCAGCTGGCTGGCGCCGGGGCGGTGGGCAGTCAGGTGATGATGGGCCTGCCGGTTCTGGCGCGGCTGCGTCGGCGCTTTGCTGGGCAGGTCTCGGTCTGGCCGTTTCAGCCGTTGGACACGCCGGTGGCGTTTGTCGAAATCTGGCCCTCGTTGACGGTGGGCGCGCCGCCGGACGGGATGATCAAGGATGCTTGGCAGGTGCAGCAGGTGGCGCAAGATTTGGCGCGGATGCCGGGGGCGGAACTGGCCCGGCTGCTGGATGTGAATGCACCGGAAGAGGGCTGGATTTTAGGGATTGATCCGGGGTTGGCGCTGGGCGCAATCGAACCGCCACCCCTGCGCAACGATTGTTTCGCCTTGCCTGCGGGTATCAGCTGGACCCCGGTGGACGACGCATTGGCGTTGTTACGGACGCGGTTATCACCGGTCGCGGGGATTGAAACCGTACCGCTGGGTGCGGCGCTGGGCCGGGTGTTGGCGAGCGACGTGATTGCCGCGCGATCCAATCCGCCACAGGCGAATTCGGCGGTGGATGGCTATGGCTTTGCCGGGGCGATCCCGGCGGGCGCGCATGTGTTGCCACTGCTTCAGGGGCGTGCGGCGGCGGGGGTGCCGTATGACGGCGCGGTGCCAAAGGGCTGCGCGTTGCGTATTCTGACCGGGGCGGCGCTGCCGGACGGGGTAGAGACAGTTATTCTTGAAGAAGATGTGACAGTTGGTGGTCGACAGATCGCCTTTCATGGGCCGCTGAAGGCCGGTGCCAATGCGCGGGCGGCGGGCGAGGATGTGGCGGCGGGGGACGTGGCGTTACAAGCGGGGCGCAGGCTGACCCCGGCGGATCTGGCGCTGATCTCGGCGGTGGGGGCTGGCGGCGCGGTGCAGGTGCGCAAACCGCTGAAGGTGGCAGTGCTGTCGACGGGCGATGAATTGGTAGAGCCGGGCGATGACGCCGGGCCGGGGCAGATATATGATGCCAACCGGCCAATGTTGCTGGCGATGTTGCAGCGGTTTGGCTTTGAGGGCGTCGATATGGGGCGCATCCCGGATGATCGCGCCACGTTGCGTGCAGCACTGGACCGGGCGGCGGGGCTGGCGGATGTGATTGTCACTTCGGGCGGGGCATCGGCCGGAGACGAGGACCATGTGTCGGCGTTGTTACAAGAAACCGGCGCGTTGCAGGAATGGCGGATCGCGGTGAAGCCGGGGCGGCCTTTGGCGCTAGCGATGTGGGGCGGAAAGCCGGTGTTTGGCCTACCGGGCAACCCGGTGGCGGCAATGGTCTGCACGCTGGTGTTTGCCCGCCCGGCGATGGGCATGTTGGCGGGCGAGGGCTGGGCCGTGCCACAAGGGTTTGATTTGCCAGCGGATTTTAAGAAAAACAAGAAACCGGGGCGGCGGGAGTATCTACGCGCCCGGGTGCGCGATGGTCGGGTACAAGTGTTTGCCTCGGAAGGGTCCGGGCGGATCAGCGGCCTCAGCTGGGCCGAAGGGCTGGTCGAGCTGGGCGACGGTGCGCAACAGGTGCAGCGTGGTGATCTGGTGCGGTTTATCCCCTATGCGGCGTTTGGGTTGTAGGGCGCGCGACCCTATATCTGATGCATCGAAAAGGGGGCTGGTCATGCCGCAAAAGAGAACGATTACACCCGGGTTCCACGAAGCAGAGCGGGCGCAAGTGGCGGGGCTGTTCTGGCAGGCGTTTGGGCCAAAGCTGGGCAAGGTGATGCGACCAGAGGCGCGGGCGTTGGCGTTTTTTGAAACCGCGCTGAACCCGGAATTTGCACTGGTGGCGCGCGATGCGCAGGGACGGTTGTTGGGCTTGGCCGGGTTCAAAACCGACCAAGGCGGAATGGCTGGGGGATCGTTGGCGCAACTGGCGCAGGTATATGGCTGGGTCGGTGCGATGTGGCGCGGAATGGTGCTGAGCGTGCTGGAACGCAAGGTGCAAGCGGGGGTGTTCCAGATGGACGGCATATTTGTCGATGCGGCGGCGCGTGGCATGGGTGTGGGCACCGCGTTACTTCAGGCGGTGGCGGACGCGGCCGCAGCGCGGGGGCTGGAACAGGTTCAGCTGGACGTGATTGACACCAACCCACGCGCGCGCGCGCTGTATGAACGTGTGGGGTTTCGTGCCACGAGCACCGAGCAGACAGGGCCGTTTAAATGGGTGTTTGGGTTTGACAGTGCCACAAGGATGGTATTGCCGGTTGTTCCGGGTGATGATGGGCAAATGACCAAACTGTAAAGGGGCTGCCGATGATCACCGCAACGGAACCGGTCAGACTGGCCCGGCGTGCCTATGGCGAAGCGATAACCGATTCCACCCGATGGGACGCCTATGCGCCCCGGGTCGGCGACATCGTTGTGTCGACCCCGGCGAAATCAGGGACGACATGGACGCAATCCATCCTTGCATTGCTGATATCCGGTGACCCGCTGGTTGATGCGCAAACCTCGATGAAATCCCCGTGGATCGACATCAACATCCGCGATGTGGCCGAAGTGATGGCGCGGCTGGAGGCGCAGGATCATCGCCGACAGGTCAAGACCCATACGCCCTTTGACGGCATCCCCATCTGGGACGAGCTGCGCTATGTCACTGTCTATCGCCACCCGATTGACGCTCATTTTTCCTATCGCAAACACGCGGCGAATATGACGCTGGATCTGGGAAAGGAACTGTACCCCGAAGACCCATCCGAAAGCTTTCGGATCTTTCTGCAGGGCACGCATTACGAAGGCGCTAGTCTTTGGGCGATTGTCGAACATTTCCGCAGTACGTTGGACCTTGAACCCCGAGAGAACCTGATACGGCTGCATTATGCAAACATGTTAACGGACCTAGCCGGGGCGTTTGACAAGATCGCCACCCATGTGGGGATCTCGCATCCGCCTGAGGTGATGGAAACGCTGATCAAGGCCGCCAGTTTCGACAGTATGAAGGCAAATGCCCATCGGTTCGCGCCATCTGCCGGGCAGAAATTTTGGCGCAAGGATGACGGGTTTTTTGACTCTGCTACGTCCAACAAATGGGAGGGCCAGCTAACAGCGGATGATCTGGCGGCCTATGACGCGCGCATGTCCGAGTTGTTAACCCCGGATCAGCGGGCCTGGTTGGAATGGGGCAGTGCGGCAAGCTGACATAGGGGCCGGCGGCCAGAGCCATGCCGGTGCTATGGCTGGCCGTGACTTTCAAGCAAATAGGTGGCGCGGGGCCGGTGCCCTTTGATCTGGATTTCGCCGCGTGAAGAGGTCTTGTAGCGCTGTGATAGCAGCTTTTGGGTTTCTGCTGAAATCTGGATCTGATCCGGCAGGCCTTCGGATTCCATTCGGCTGGCGACATTCACTGTGTTCCCCCACAGATCGTAGGAAAATTTCTGTTTGCCGATCACCCCGGCGATAACGGCACCGGAATGCACACCGATCCGCAGCCTCAGATCGACATTATTGTCCCGGCGAAACTCGCCAAACGCTTGCTGCATCCCCAGCGCCAGATCGGCGATTTTCTCGGCGTGATCGGCGACACTGCCATGCAGGCCGGTGGCGACCATATAGGCATCACCGATGGTTTTGATCTTTTCTGCGCCGTGTTCTGCCGCAAGTTTATCGAACCGGGAAAACAGGTCGTTCAGTAGAGTTACAAGTTCACTCGCCGACATTTTCCGTGAGATGTCGGTGAACCCCGCAAGATCTGCAAACAAAACCGACACACTTTCATGGCTATCGGCCAGAGGTTCCTCGCGAGCTTTTAGCCGGGTCGCGATTTCGGCGGGCAGGATGTTCAGCAACAGCGCCTCGGACCGACGCTTTTCGTCCTCTAGCAGGCGCTCCAACTGATAGGCGCGCCGGTTGATGACATCCAGTAAGTAGGAAAAAGCAATCGCAAACCCCACACCGCCGCTGGTCCAGGCCAGCGCGTTCATAACCTCAAAGGGTGTACCGCCCGCAAGCGACATTGTGGCAAGCGCGACAAAAAGATAAGATCCTAGAATAACAGTGGTCTGACGCGCACCGTTGGTCACAGCAGGAACGAATATTATTCCTGACAAAAGACCGCTGGTGCCTGCCAAAAGCCCGCCGGGCAATTGTGCCAATATCAGAGGGAACAAAATGGCCACACCAAGGTAGGTGTACATCATGAAATACGTCCATAACCTTGGACTGGTTCGTATGACCGGCAAGAATGAAACACTGATACATATCGCAAAGTGCACCACTGCCGCCGCGCGAAAAGGAACCGTTTTAGGGAACGCGTCGGGGTCTAGCATCAGGTCCCAAAACCCATAACCGATAAAAGCAGCGAGACCGATGGCTGACGCCAACCTGCCAAGCGGAATAAACCGTTGCAGCATTTGGTGGGCGTAGGCGCGCTCGACGTCTGGCGCGAACCTTATGGGCGTCCAGTTTTCCACCGCG
>JBLINN010000096.1:0-13108 GCA_047639325.1 Paracoccaceae bacterium
TATTCGACATCCACCACCCCCAACCCGGCAACATTGGTGCCTAATTCTATGTAGTCCAGAACAGTGGTCGCCCGCGCGATGCCGCTTGCATCGGTCCAGTTTAGCTGGGCCACTATAGAATAATCGGGGAATTCAGGAGGCTGGTACTTTTTGTTTTCAAGCCACACGTGATACGCATCCACCGAAAACTCGGCAAGGGATGGCACGCCCGGGAAAGTTGGAACTTCGGAATAACTTAGCGTGGTGACCGTGTCCGGCACCACAAATTTTTGCGTCACATCGGTGCTGTCAATGCTTAGAACAACGTCTGAGATTGTGTCGGAGTAAACGGCAATTCCGGTCAGGATGTGGGTTGTCATGAGGTATCTCCCTTTTCGTCAAAGTTGCACAAAAGGACAGGCATCCGCAGTGCGGAATACCATACCTTTCTAAATATCGATAAAAACCAACTTGTTAGACTGAACTTCCCGGCAGGACCGGCCTCGTTACCGCCTTAAAATCCGCGAGATATGGCCCTACTCCACCCGGATGTTATGCTATTCCTCGGCCCGCGTTCGTTGAACCAGTTCCAGCACGGCGGGCCCCAAATCTGCAACAATCGACGCCACGCCCGCCGCATTGGGGTGAATACCATCGGCCTGCATCCGGGTGCGCGCCACAGATGGGTCCGTACCATCCGCAATGATCGCCGCCAGAAAATCCGGGGCAAACCCCGCGTCATACTCCTGCGCCAACGCCGGATAAATCGCGTCAAATTCCGCCTTATAGTCAGCCCCGAAATTCCCCGGCGCGCGCATGCCCACCAACAATACCCCCACCCCCGCCTGTTGGGCGGTTCGCAGGATAGTGTCCAGATTGCTGCGGGCCTCGGCCGGATCAAGGCCGCGCAGCATGTCATTACCCCCCAGCGCCACAATCATCGCGGCCACATCCGGCGTCAGCGTCCAGGCCACCCGTGCAGCACCGCCTGCGGTGGTATCCCCCGACACGCCGGCGTTGATCAGCCGCACATCCACGCCCTGCGCGTCCAGCCAGGCCTGCAATTGCGGCACAAACCCGTCTGATTGCGCCAGCCCGTACCCTTGCGTCAGACTGTCGCCCAATGCGGCGATTGTCAGCGGTTCCGCCGTCGCGGTAAAACCGCACCACCAAAAAACCATTACCACCAACATCTTGCGCATTGCGCCCGCCACTCCATATGCCATTCACAGTGTTCATGAGGGCCAAGCCAATGACAGACCCCATCCTTTCCCTCAAACAAACCTCTTTGTCGCTGAATGGCAATGCCGGGCGTGTGGACATCCTGCATGATATCACCCTGGACGTGCAGCGGGGCGAGACTTTGGGCCTGATTGGCCCCTCCGGGTCTGGCAAATCTTCACTGCTGATGCTGATGGGCGGGTTGGAACAATCCACGGCTGGGCAAATCACCGCACTGGGCCACGATCTGACGGCGATGGGTGAAGACGCGCTGGCGCGGTTCCGCCGCGATCACATGGGCGTGGTGTTTCAGTCGTTTCATCTGATCCCAACCATGACCGCGCTGGAAAACGTCGCCACCCCGCTGGAACTGGCAGGTGCACGGGACGCGTTTGACCGCGCTGCGGCAGAGCTTGAGACCGTTGGCCTTGGCCACCGCGCCGGGCATTATCCAGCGCAATTATCCGGCGGCGAACAACAACGCGTGGCGCTGGCCCGCGCCTCGGCTCCGCGTCCTGATATCCTGCTGGCGGATGAACCGACCGGCAATCTGGATGAAACCAACGGGGCCGCGATCATGGACCTGCTGTTTGGCCTGCGCGACCGGCATGGTGCCACGCTGGTGCTGGTCACCCACGCGCCGGAACTGGCCGCACGCTGCGACCGGGTGATCACGCTGCGCGACGGCCATATTGTCGATGAATCCGCGCGAAAGGCCGCTGAATGAGCCTGCCTCTGGCGGTCAAATTCGCCCGGCGGGAACTGCGCGGTGGGTTGCGGGGCTTTCGCATCTTTCTAGCCTGTCTGGCATTGGGCGTCGCCGCCATCGCCGCCGTCGGATCGATCCGCGCCAGTATCGAGGCCGGATTGGCGCAAGAGGGCGCGGCCCTGTTGGGCGGCGATGCCCAGATGGCGTTCACCTACCGCTTTGCGTCCGAGACTGAGCGCGCCTGGATGCAGAACACCTCCACCCGCCTGTCGGAAATCGTCGATTTCCGGTCCATGGCGGTGGTGGATCGCAATGGGCAGGCAGAACGCGGGTTGACCCAGGTCAAGGCGGTCGACGGTGCCTATCCCCTGATCGGCACCCCCCGGCTAGACCCGGATATGTCTCTGCCCGAGGCGCTGGCGGGCAGCGATGGTCTGCCCGGCGCAGTGATGGAACGCGCGCTGATCGACCGGCTGGGGCTAAGCACAGGTGACACATTCCGGCTGGGCACGCAGGATTTTGTGCTGATGGCCACGCTGGCGTATGAACCGGACAGCGCAGCGGGCGGCTTTGGCCTTGGCCCGCGCACCCTTGTCGCCACCCGCGCGCTGGATAATTCCGGCCTGCTAGCCCCCGGCAGCTTGTTTTCCACCAAGTACCGGCTGGATCTGCCCGACGGCACCGATCTGGCCACCACCGCCACCGCCGCCAAGGCACAATTCGAACAAACCGGCATGCGCTGGACCGATGCGCGCAATGGTGCCCCCGGTGTGGCGATGTTCGTGCAACGTCTGGGCGCTTTCCTAATCCTTGTCGGCCTGTCCGGACTGGCCGTGGGCGGGGTGGGTGTATCCGCCGCCGTGCGCGCCTATTTGGCCGAAAAAACCAGCGTCATCGCCACCCTGCGCACCCTGGGCGCAGACCGTGCCACGATCTTTCAGACGTATTTCCTGCAAATCGGCCTGCTATCCTTGCTGGGCATCGCCATCGGCCTGGCCATGGGCGGGCTGGTGCCGATGTTGCTGGCCCCGATGATCTCTGGCCGTCTTCCAGTGCCTGCGGTGTTCACACTCTACCCCGCGCCATTGATCGAGGCCGGGATTTACGGCCTCCTGACCGCGCTAATCTTTACCCTCTGGCCGCTTGCCCGCACCGAAGAAGTCCGCGCCGCCACCCTGTTTCGCGATGCCTTGTCCACCACCCGCCTGCTGCCGCCGCTGCGATATCTGCTGATCATCGCGCTGGGGCTGGCCGCATTGGTCGGGCTGGCCGCGTGGTTCAGCGGCTCTGCCCGCCTGACCCTGTGGACCGCAGCCGGGCTGATCGGCGCACTGCTGATGCTGAGCGTCGCCGCCTTTGCCATCCGCGCGCTGGCTCGCCTCGGCAGCACCGCCGCACGGGGCCGCCCAGCCTTGCGGTGGGCGCTGGCCGCCATCGCCGGGCCGCGCGAAGGCGCCGGATCGGTAGTGCTGTCGCTGGGCTTGGGCCTGTCGGTGCTGGCCGCTGTCGGGCAGATCGACGGCAACCTGCGCCGCGCCATTTCCGGCAACCTGCCCGACATCGCGCCGTCATATTTCTTTGTCGACATCCAGAAAGACCAGATGCCCGGCTTTACCGCCCGGCTGGAAGATGACCCCGCCGTGTCCCGCATCGACAGCGCGCCGATGCTGCGCGGCGTGATCACCACCATCAACGGCCAACCCGCCCAAGAGGTGGCAGGCGACCATTGGGTGGTGCGCGGTGATCGCGGCATCACCTATGCCGCCGACCTGCCCGCCAGAACCCGCATAACGGCTGGCGAATGGTGGCCACCGGATTATTCCGGCCCGCCCCTGATCAGCTTTGCCGCCGAAGAGGCCGCCGAACTGGGCCTGTCGCTGGGCGATACCCTTAGTGTGAACATCATGGGCCGCGATATCGCCGCCACTATCGCCAGCTTCCGCGAGGTGGATTTTTCCACTGCGGGCATCGGCTTTGTCCTGACAATGAACCCAAGTGCGCTTGCAGGCGCGCCGCACAGCTTTATCTCGACCGTTTACGCCGACCCCGAGGCCGAGGCGCAAATCCTGCGCGATCTGGCCGGGCAATTCCCCAACATCACCGCCATCCGGGTGCGCGATGCCATTGATCGGGTGTCAAACGTTCTGGCCGGTCTGGCCGCCGCCACCTCATGGGGCGCCGCCGCCACCCTGCTGACCGGATTCCTGGTGCTAATCGGGGCCGCCGCCGCAGGCGAAAGCGCGCGTACCTACGAGGCTGCCGTGCTGAAAACCCTTGGGGCCGCGCGCCGCCGCATCCTGCTCAGCTTTGCGCTACGGGCAGCGTTTTTGGGCATAGCGGCGGGATCAGTGGCGCTGTTGGCTGGGATTGCAGGCGGCTGGGCCGTCAGCACCTATGTGCTGGAAACCGATTTCAGCGTCATCTGGCCCTCGGCCATCGCCATCGTCGCAGGCGGCGTCGTCGCCACCCTGCTGGCCGGGTTGGGTTTTGCCTGGGCCCCGCTGGCCGCGCGCCCGGCGCAGGTGCTTAGGGCGCGGGAATAGCGCTGCGCCCGCAGCTCACCGGTTGCAGGATCTTCATCAGATCAAAATTGTCGCAAATCAGCGAATCCAGCGTGATCTTGTCCAGCGAGGCATAAAACGCCTGCGCCGCATCACTTAGCGCCACCTTCAACCGACAGGCGCTGGTCAGCGGACAGGTGTTATCCGCATCCGCAAAACACTCTGCCAGTGGCAGATTGCCTTCGATGTGGCGAAACACTTCACCAACACTGATCTGATGGGCGCTCTTGGCCAGAGTCATCCCGCCATTGCGGCCTCGTTGCGTCGACAGATATTTCAACTGCCCCAACTGGTTGATCACCTGCGCCAGATGATTTTCAGAGATGTTGCAGCATTCGGCAATCTCGGCCTTGGTCACCAATCGGTCCTGATGCGCAGCGCAATACATCAACAGGCGAACAGCAATATTGGTTCTTTTGGTAATGCGCATCGACTCGTCTCCCAATCGGTTCGGCTGCAATCATATTGCATATCTGTCGAAAAAGCAGTTTGACATACATCAATTATGCAAACCCGTAACATCTGGACACTTATCCCTAATGCCTGACCCCTATTTCTTTGGCTATGGCAGCCTGGTGAACAGCGCCACCCACGACTTTGCCAACCCACACCGGGCGCGACTCGCGGGTTGGCGGCGTGTCTGGCGCCACACTGACCTGCGCCCAGTGGCCTTTCTGACCGTGGTCCCGGACCCGGGTACTGTGATCGACGGCATGATCGCCCATGTCCCGGGCGACGACTGGCAAGCACTGGACCAACGCGAATGGGCCTATGACCGGGTGCCCGCCACCAAGGCCGTCACCCATACACTGCCTCAAGAGGTTGATATCGCCGTCTACGCCGTACCCTCCGAAAAACATGGCACGCCCAGCACAGACCACCCGATCTTGCTCAGCTATCTGGATGTGGTGGTGCAGGGATACCTGCACGAATTTGGCCCCGACGGCGCCGACCGCTTCTTTGCGACAACCGATGGCTGGCAGGCCCCCATCCTGAACGACCGCGCCGCCCCGCGCTATCCCCGCCACCAACAACTAAAACCCCAAGAAACCGCCTTTGTCGACGCGCGCCTCGCCGCGATCTCCGCCACACTCATCCAGTTACCAAAAGAATGACACCGAAACTCTCGCGCCTCGCCCCACTCTTTTTCTGGCTCTAAATATCCCCGCCGGAGGCTCCCACATCCAACACAAACCCGCCGCCTAAAACGAAAACCCTATCCGCGCCGTACAACCTGCAACAACGGCATCAACGCCGCCATCTCCGGCCCGCGCTCGCGCCCGGTGATCGCTTTGCGCAGCGGCATGAACAACCCGCGCCCCTTGCGCCCGGTGGCCTCTTTCACCGCCGCAGCCCATGTCGTCCAGGTGGTTTCGTCAAATGGCAGATCGGGTAACAGCGCCAACGCCTCTGCCACAAATTCCTGATCTTCGGCGTCAACCAGCGGCTCGGCCCCGTCCCGGCACAGCTCCCACCACTGACCCAAATCGCCCATCGTGGTGATGTTATCGCGCGCCATCAGCCAGAACGGCTCGGCCAAGGCATTAGGTACACCCAATGCCGTCACATGCTCCTGCACCGCCGCCATAGGCAGCGATTGCAGGTAATGCGCAGTCAGCGGAAACAGATCGTCCACATCAAACTTGGTGGGCGCCGCCCCAAAATGGGTAATATCAAAGCCGTCAATCAGCTCGGCCATATCGGACCGCAGTTCCACCGGATCAGATGACCCCAACCTAGCCATCAGCGCCAACAGCGCCATCGGCTGCACGCCTTGTTCGCGCAGATCGCGCAACGCCAGCGTTCCCAGCCGCTTGCTCAGTGCCTCGCCTTGCGGGCCGGTCAGCAGCGAATGATGCGCAAAGGCGGGCCGTTTGCCGCCCAGCGCTTCGATAATCTGAATCTGCGTCGCCGTATTGGTCACATGGTCCGCCCCGCGCACCACATTGGTCACGCCCATATCGGTGTCATCCACAACCGAGGCCAGCGTATACAGCACCTGCCCATCGCCCCGGATCAACACCGGGTCCGACACGCTGGCAGCATCAATCGACAAATTGCCCAGGATTCCATCCGCCCATTCAATTCGCGCCTGATCCAGCTGAAACCGCCACACGCCCTGCCCACGCTCGGCCCGCAGCGCCTCCTTTTCAGCCTCAGAAAGCGCCAGCGCCGCCCGGTCATAAACCGGTGGCCGCCCGACATTCAGCTGCTTCTTACGCTTCAGGTCCAGCTCTACCGGGGTCTCAAACGCCTCGTAAAACCGGCCCATATCGCGCAGCTTGTCAGCCGCGTCGGCATACCGGTCAAGCCGCTCTGACTGGCGTTCCACCCGATCCCAATGCAGACCCAGCCATTCAAGATCCTGCTTGATGGCGTCCACATATTCTTCCTTGGACCGCACCGGGTCGGTGTCATCAATCCGCAGGATGAATGTGCCACCCGCCTTGCGGGCAATCAGATAGTTCATCAGCGCGGTGCGCAGATTGCCGACATGGATATACCCTGTGGGCGACGGGGCGAAACGGGTGGTGGTCATGGGTGTCTCCTGTTCGGCGCTGGTGTTGTCACAGGGTCGGGCATTTGTCCAGTAACCCGGCGGGTACGGGCGGGCCGACATAAATGCTTGCACGCCGCGCCAGTGATCTTGGGCGTGTTGGCCGCCAATGCGGTAAAATAGCCGTGATCCGCCGCCCTACACAGGCCTTTGCCCACCTCCAACCCTGGCCGGACCTGCCGCTTGCCCTATGGTTACCCATACCCACACCAGAAATTAGGAGCCTGACCATGGCACATAGAACCGGACTGACCCGCCGCGCCGCCCTGACCGGGGCCGCCGCCTTGCCGCTGGCCGCCAGCCTGCCCCAGCCCCTGATGGCAGCCGCGCATGGCGGCGAGGCCGACAAGCCGATTGCAAGAACATTCACCCTCGGCGATCTGACCGTCACCGCCTTTCTGGATGGCAGCGCGATGCGCGAAAACCCCAAAGGGCTATTCGCCAAATCCGCCTCGGATGCCGAATTCGACGCGCTTTCGGCGGACAACTTTGTGCCAACCGACCGCGCGCAATTCTATTTCACCCCCAGCCTGGTCGATACCGGCAACCAGCTGATCCTGTTTGACACAGGCCTGGGACAGGGCGGTATCCAAAAGGCGCTGGCCGCCGCAGGTTTCACCCCCGACGCCATCGACGTGGTGGTGATCACCCATATGCATCCCGACCATATCGGCGGGCTGATGACAGATGGCGCGCCCACCTTTGCCAATGCCCGCTATGTCACCGGCGCGGTTGAATATAACTTTTGGTCGGGGCTTGAGGCGGGAAACCGCGTCGGCGATATGGTCGCCAAACTTGTCACACCGCTGGCCGAAAAGATGACCTTTATCGACGATGGTGCGGCTGTGGCACCGGGCGTGACCTCGATCGCCAGCTTTGGCCATACGCCGGGACATATAAGTTTCATGCTCGACAGCGGCGGGCAACAATTGGTGCTTACGGCCGATCTGGCCAATCACTATGTCTGGTCCTTTGCGAGGCCCGACTGGGGGTTCAGCTTTGATTCCGATCCCGAAATGGCCAGCACCTCGCGCCGCCGGGTGCTGGGGATGCTGGCGGCCGATAAGATGCCGATGATCGGCTATCACATGCCGTTCCCTGCCGCCGGATATGTCGAACCCCGCGACGACGGGTTCCGTTATGTGCCGGTCAGTTATCAGCTGGGTTAAGCGTTTCGCCCGTCAGTCGACCGCTGACGGGCCGGACCCGACTGCCATCGCTGAACCGTGACAGGCGGAAATCATGCGGGTCCACCACCGGGGTCGCCCCGGTCACCAGATCGGCCATCAGACGCCCAGCGCCCGGACCGATGCCAAAGCCATGGCCGGAAAACCCGGTGGCGATATGCAACCCCGGCATATCCTCGACCGGGGAAATCACCGGCACTGCATCTGGTGTCACGTCGATAAGCCCGGCCCAGCTTTGCATGATATCCGCGCTTTGCAGGGCCGGAAACGCCTGCTGCGCATTCTTCCAGGCGATGCGCAACACCCGCGCCGATGGCTCGGGGTCCAGAATGCGGCAGCGTTCAAACGGGGTTTCAGAGTCACCCGACCAGCGCCGTGCCTCGCCCGCCTCTTGCCACCAGCGCCCCGAAAGCCGAAACCGCAATGTGCGCCACTCGGAGGCAAGGGCCGGCAAAAAGGCCCGCGCCAGGCGAAAGCTGTCCGGCACGATATCCACGGTGTTTTCCGTCCCCCACGCCACGGTATAGCCGCCATCCGCCCGCCGACGCAGCGCAAAGCCATCCGACCAGACTGACACGCCGGGCCCGTCGCGGACCGGGGACGTGCGCATCACCGTGCTGAGAACTTTCAACTGCGGCAGCTCTACCCCCGCGTTGCCCGCAAACAGCCGCGACCACGCCCCGCCCGCCAGCACCACGGCATCACAAGCGACCCGGCCCCGTTCCGTCACCACCCCGGCAATCCGCCCCGCCGCCACATCAACGCTGCGCACAGCACAGGACGTCACGATATGCGCCCCCGCATCGCGTGCCGCTTCGGCAATCGCGGGCGTGGCCCATTGCGGCTCGGCCCGGCCATCGCCCGGGGTATACAGCCCCGCCTGCCCGGCCATATTGTGGCCCGGCAGCAATTGCGACATCTCAGCCGCCGACACTACGCCGCAATCAATGCCATGCGGCACCAGATTTTCCGCCCAGCGAGCGTAATCCGCCTGCTTCTTCGGCGTGCCAGCCTCGTGGAAAATCCCCGAGACATGATATCCTGTCTTGCGCCCGGTGCGCGCGTCCAGCCCTTGCCAGATGCGCCGGGCCTCAATCATCAGCGGGATTTCACGGGGGTCGCGCAACGCAATACGCACCCAGCCCCAGTTGCGCGAGGATTGCTCGGCCCCGATCCGCCCCTTTTCACACAGCAGAACCGACAGGCCACGCTCGGCCAGTTCCAACGCTGTGGATGCGCCGATAATACCACCCCCAATGACCACCACATCCACTTTTTTGGGCAGGCTAAGGTCATGGTCGACAGGATTAACAGCGGGTCCAGGCATGGGCGTATGTAGGCACAAACCGTCCCCGCAGGAAACGGGGAAAATTACGCCCAGAAACGCGTGCTCTCGGGGCACCGATTCCGGGGTCCGCGCGCGCCCCTATGACGGATCGCGCCAGCGGTTCACAATCGGGTAACGCCGGTCCAGCCAGAACGCCCGCATGGTCAATCGCGGCCCCGGGGCAGACTGAAAGCGTTTGTATTCGCTGATATACAGCAGATGCTCGATCTTGCGCGCGGTGGCGGCATCAAACCCGGCAGCGACGCAATCGGCAATCGACCCGTCCTGATCCACCAGAATATCCAGCAATGCATCCAGTTCCGGATAATCGGGCAGGCTATCGCTGTCTTTCTGATCTTCGCGCAGCTCGGCACTGGGGGGTTTGTCGATGATCCGCGGCGATATCACCTCACCTTCAGGCCCCATCATCCAGTCGCGGTGATTGGCATTGCGCCAGCGACAGGTCTCAAATACCCGGGTTTTATAGAGATCCTTGATCGGGTTATACCCCCCGGCCATATCGCCATAGATCGTGGCATAGCCCACCGCCACCTCGGATTTATTGCCGGTGGTCAGCAGCATTTCGCCAAACTTGTTGCTCATCGCCATCAGCAGCAGGCCCCGCAGACGCGACTGAATGTTTTCTTCGGTCAACCCCGCTTCCAGCCCGGCAAACAGCGGCGCCAGCGTGTTGGTGATCGCCGCGCGCCCTTCGGCAATTGGCACATAATCATACTGACAGCCCAGCGCCTTGGCGACCGCCTCGGCATCCGCCAGCGACTCGGGCGAGGTATATTCCGACGGCAGCATCACACAGCGCACATTGTCCGCGCCCAGCGCATCCACCGCAATCGTCGCCACAATCGCCGAATCGATGCCGCCTGACAGTCCCAGAAGCACCTTCTTGAATCCGGTTTTGCGCATGTAGTCGCGCAAGGCCAAAACCATCACCCGGTAATCCTGTTCCCAGGCATCGGGATGGTGGTCCTTTTCGCCCTCTTCAATGCGCCAGCCTTCGGCGGTGCGGGTCAGATCGACATGGGCCACAACCTCGTCGAACAGCGGCATCTGCATCGCCATTGCCCCACCGGGGTTCAGCGCAAATGTACCGCCATCAAACACCTGATCATCCTGCCCGCCCACCATGTTGAGGTAAATCAGCGGCAACCCGGTCTCGATCACCCGGGCCACCATATGGTTGATGCGGGTGTCAAACTTGTCGCGGTAATAGGGCGATCCGTTGGGAATCAGCAGAAACTCGGCCCCGGTCTCGGCCAGGGTCTCGGCGACGTCTTCGTGCCAGGCATCCTCGCAGATCGGGCTGCCGACGCGGGTGTCGCCCACCGACTAAGGCCCCCCAAGCGGTCCGGCATCAAAAATGCGCACCTCGTCAAACACCGTCTCATTGGGCAGGTGATGCTTCAGCACTGAATTGGCAATCTTGCCGCCTTTCAGAATGTGATAGGCGTTAAACAGCTCTGTCCCTTCGACCCACGGGCCGCCTATCGCCAGCGCAGGACCATCGGCGCAATCAATCGCCAACTGCCGAATCGCTTCGATGGCCGCGATATGAAACGTGGGCTTCAGCACCAGATCTTGGGTGTTATACCCGGTAATGAACATCTCTGGCAGCGCAACCAGATCGGCCTGTGCGTCGCGCCCCTGCTGCCAGGCATCACGCGCCATGGCAGCATTGCCCGCAAGGTCGCCCACGGTGGGATTTAACTGTGCCAGTGTCACACGGAAACGGTCGGCCATATCGCCCTCATACTCTGTTCGCCACCCCGTCATTTACCAGATCATCGCGCAAGGAAAAGCAATATACGCCAAAAGACGTTGCCCCGGCGCGCCCGCTGCCGTAATTTTGACAGAACCCCGCTGGAACGCGGCGCAACAATGGGCAGGCAGGACTGATCAATGACATATCCCGGCACAGCACTTGTTTTGGCGGCGGCACTCACAACCACCCTGACACTCGCAGGCGTGGCATCAGCGCAGAACACCCAGGTGCTGACCACCCAGGACGATATCGGCGGCGTCTACGAAGGGTCTTTTCGCGGTGGTTTGCAGCACGGCACCGGCACCTACCGGCTGCCCAACGGCTATGAATATACCGGCGACTGGGTCGATGGCGAAATCAAGGGCCAGGGCATCGCCCGCTTTCCCAACGGATCGGTCTATGAGGGCAGCTTTGCCAGAGGCAAACCCGAAGGGTTGGGCCAAATCACCTTTTCCGATGGCGGCACTTACGAAGGCGATTGGGTCAACGGGGTGATCAACGGCCAGGGCATCGCGGTTTATGCCAATGGCGTGCGCTATCAGGGCGGCTTTGCCAACGCGCAACACGACGGCAAAGGCGTGATGCACAGCCCGGGCGGATATGAATATAACGGCGACTGGGTGAATGGCCAGAAACAGGGCATGGGCCTGATCACCTATCCCGATGGCGCGGTCTATAACGGCGCCATCCTCGCCGGAAAACGCCATGGTCAGGGCAAGCTGACCCTGCCAGACGGGCTGACCTATGTCGGCCTGTGGGAAGATGGGCAGATCAGCGGCACCGGCACCCTGACGCAATCAAATGGCGATACCTACGAAGGTGAGCTGGTTGCCGGTCGTCGTCAAGGCAAAGGCCGGGTGATCTATGCCAATGGCGATGTCTACCAAGGCGATTTCGCCGATGACCGCCGCCATGGACAGGGCACGTTCACCGGCACCGATGGCTATATCTATACCGGGTCCTGGGTGGCCGGTCAGATCGAAGGCGACGGCCAGGTTTCCTATCCCGATGGATCGCTCTACGTCGGCCAGTTCCGCGCCGATTTGGCGGATGGTACAGGCAAGATCACCTATCCGGACCAGTCCAGCTATGAAGGCGATTGGGTCGCCGGGGTGATCGACGGCACCGGCACGGCAACCTATGCCAATGGCATCACCTATTCCGGCCAGTTCAGGAATGCGCTGAACCACGGACAAGGCGTGATGACCTATTCCGACGGCTACCGCTATGAAGGCGACTGGCAGGATGGTCAGCGCCACGGGCAGGGCAAAGCAACCTATGCCGATGGATCAATTTATACCGGCCAGTTCGTGAACGGCCAGCGCCAGGGGGCCGGCGAAATCGTGATGGCCGACGGGTTCCGCTATTCCGGTGCCTGGGAATCGGGCGAGATCAGCGGCCAGGGCACAGCCACCTATGCCAATGGCGACATCTATGAGGGCACATTCAAGAATGGCAAGCGCCAGGGCGAAGGCACCATGCGCTATGGCACCGGAGAAGAAACCAGCGGCAAATGGGAAAACGGCGCCCTGTCCGACAACAACTGACTCAGGTCCAGGTGGATTTTGACCTGCCCGCCGGGATATGATCCTAACCCAGCGGTTTCGCGGGCCGGGGAAACGGAAAATTTCAAATTTTCCGGCCCGATTTCTTTGAAAGAAGGGAGTATCCGAAACTCTGTGTATGGGGATTGGCCCATGCGGTTAAAACGGGTCACTTATTGAACCGTTCGGGGTATAAGATAGCGAACTGGTTTCGTGCTGCAACCCATTCTCTGACGCATCGGC
>JBLINN010000097.1:0-12966 GCA_047639325.1 Paracoccaceae bacterium
GCTGCGGATGATCGCCGGGCTGGAAACCGTCACTTCGGGCGAGGTCTGGATCGGGGATCGCAGCGTCAATGATCTGGAACCGGCCAATCGCGACATCGCGATGGTGTTCCAGAACTACGCGCTTTATCCGCATATGACGGTGGCGCAAAACATGGCCTATGGGCTGAAAATCCGCAAACTGCCCAAGGCCGAGATTGACCGGCGGGTGCGCGAAGCTGCCGAAATTCTAGAGATCACCGACTACCTTGACCGCAAACCGCGTCAGCTGTCTGGTGGCCAGCGTCAGCGGGTGGCGATGGGCCGGGCGATTGTGCGCGACCCACAGGTGTTCTTGTTTGACGAACCGCTGTCCAATCTGGACGCCAAGCTGCGGGTGCAGATGCGGTTGGAGATCCGCAAGCTGCAACAGCGGCTTGGGGTGACGTCGATCTATGTGACCCACGATCAGGTCGAGGCGATGACGCTGGGCGACCGGCTGATGGTGCTGAATGGTGGCTATGTCGAGCAATTCGGCACGCCAGTGGAACTGTACCAACGCCCTGCGTCGATATTTGTGGCCGGGTTTATCGGCAGCCCGGCAATGAATTTCCTGCCCGTGCGGGCGGATGGCACGGGGCTGACGCTGGCCAATGGCGCGGTCGTCGCGTTTGCCGGTGGGCAGGCGGGGGATGTCATTCTGGGCGTGCGCCCGGAAACGCTGGTGCCGGATGCGGATGGGCCATTGCGGGTTGTGGTGGACCTGACCGAACAGCTGGGGGCGACAACGCTGCTGCACGGGCGGCTGGAGGGGACGAAAAGCGAAATTGTCGTCAGCTTGCCGGGATTGGTAACGGTCGAATCCGGCACGGATATGGGGTTTTCCGCACCGCCCGAAACGCTGCATCTGTTTGATAACAAGACGCAAAAGCGGCTGTAATCCCGGCTGGGCATCACACGCGACGGTAAACGGAAAATTTCAAATTTTCCGGCCCGATTTCTTTGAAAGAAATCGGTTGGCTAGGCACAGGTTTCGCAAAAAAGTACAGACTGTGGTGGCCCCGGATCAGGAACCACCACCCGTTTCGTTACAACAACTGCTCGTACAGGGCGCGGGTGTTGTCATAGGTCATTTCCATTGGGTTACCGCCCACACTGGGATCGTTCAGGGCTGACCGTGTCAGCACGTCCAGATCAGGGTTTGTCACCCCCAGATCGGCCAGGGTTTTGGGAATACCCATCGAGGCGTTCAACTGATCCACATAGGCGCAAAACCCGTCAAACCCGCCTGATATATCCAGATAGGCCGCTGCCTTGCCCATCACGCCCTCAATTGCCGGTCGGTTGAATTGCAGAACGGCAGGCATGAACATTGCGTTGGTGGTGCCGTGATGGGTGTGGTGATGCGCGCCAATCGGGTGGGACAGTGCATGGATCGCCCCCAGCCCCTTTTGGAACGCGGTGGCGCCCATGGCGGCGGCGCTCATCATATGGGCGCGGGCCTCGATATCGGCGCCATCGGCGTAGGCGCGCGGCAGGTAGTCCTTGACCAGCCGCATGCCTTCCAGCGCGATGCCCTGGCTCATCGGGTGGTAATGCGGCGAGCAGAACGCCTCGACACAATGGGCCAGCGCGTCCAGCCCGGTGCCAGCGGTGATCATTTTGGGCATGCCCACGGTCAATTCCGGGTCGCAGATCACGATTTTCGGCAGGAATTTCGGGTGAAAGATGATCTTTTTCTCGTGGGTTTCGGAATTGGTGATGACACTGGCGCGCCCCACCTCTGACCCGGTTCCAGCGGTGGTAGGCACCGCGACGATCGGCAGGATGGCGTCACTATCGGCGCGCGTCCACCAATCGCCCACATCTTCAAAATCCCACACCGGGCGGGTTTGCCCGGCCATGAAGGCCAGCAATTTTCCCAGATCCAACCCCGAGCCGCCGCCAAAGGCGATCACCCCGTCAAAGCCGCCCTCGCGGATCACTTTCAGCCCGTCGGCCATGTTCTTTTCATTTGGGTTCGGGTCGACATCGGCAAACAGCGCCCGGCCCAGGCCGGCGGCGTCCAGCAGGTCCAGCGTGGATTGAGTGATCGGCAGCGGGCCCAGCCCCCGGTCCGTGACCAGCAGCGGTTTGGTGATGCCGGTGGCGGCACAGGCATCGGCGATTTCGGCAATCCGCCCGGCGCCAAAGCGGATGGCGGTGGGGTAAGACCAGTTTCCAACAAGGTTCATGGCTCAAACTTTCTTGAGGTGGTAGGATTTCGGATGGGTCAGGGCCTGAAAGCCCAAGGTCGACAGGCCAGTACCACGACCGGTGTCTTTGCAGCCGGTCCAGCACAGGGCCGGGTCAAGGTAATCACAGCGGTTCATGAACACGGTGCCGGTTTGCAATTGCTTACCGATGGCTTCGGCGGCGGCGGTGTCGGCGGTCCAAATGGCCGCTGTTAGACCGAACTGGCTGTCATTCATCAGCGCGATGGCCTCAACGTCGTCTTTGACCGACATGATGCCCACCACCGGGCCAAAGCTTTCGTCGCGCATTACCCGCATGTTGTGGGTGACGTCTGTAAGGATTTGCGGTGTCAGATAGGCGCCGCCGTCATCAGCGGGCGATGTCGCGATATGGGCGGTTGCCCCGGCGGTGACGGCCTCATCAATCTGCGCGCGGACTTCGGTCGCGAACCGCACATGTGCCATCGGCCCCAGCGTTGTTTCGCTGTCCAGCGGGTTGCCCAGCTTATAGCCGCTGACCAGCGCCACCGCCTTTTGCACAAAGGCGTCAAACAGGCTTTCATGCACATAAATCCGCTCGATTCCGCAGCAGCATTGCCCCGAGTTGAACATTGCCCCGTCAATCAGCGTGTCCACAGCGGCGTCCAGATCAGCGTCTGCGCGCACATAGCCCGGGTCCTTGCCGCCCAATTCGGTGCTGACTGGGGTAAAGGTGCCCGCTGCGGCGCGTTCCATCGTTTGCCCGCCTTTGACCGAGCCGGTGAAGTTGACGAAATCAAACGCGCGGGCGGCGATCAGCTCGCTGGTGGTCCCATGATCCAGCACAACATTCTGGAAGACATCTGCCGGAATGCCAACGGCATGAAACGCCTGAGCCAGGCGTTCGCCAACCACAAGGGTTTGGGTGGCGTGTTTCAGGATCACCGAATTCCCGGCGATCAGCGCTGGGGCGACGGTGTTGATCGCGGTCATATAGGGGTAATTCCAGGGGGCGACGACAAACACCACGCCATGCGGTTCACGCTCGATCTTGCGCAGAAAGGCATCGCTGTCTTCAATGATGATTGGGGCAAGGGCGGTTTCGGCGATGCTGGCCATATAGGTGGCACGTTCCTCAAAGCCGCCGAATTCGCCGCCATAACGCACCGGTCGTCCCATCTGATGCGCCAGTTCCAGCGCCATCTGGTCGGTGGTTTTGCCAATCTCGGCGACGGCCTTTAGCACCAGATCTACCCGGTTCTGCAAGGGGCGGGCGGCCCAGTCGGCCTGCGCGGCGCGGGCGCGCGTGGCGACGTCGAGCGCGGCGTCGCGGTCCAAAATCGGGCGTTCGGCATAGACCGATCCATCGATCGGAGAGATACATTTTGCAGTTATTGTCATTGGTCAAACCCTGTTGGTCTGTCAGTAAATTCGTTCAAACTTGTATGGCGTATCTTCCACAAGCTATCAGGCTGACGTTGCAATGTGTTCAGGCTGGCGCCAAACGCCTTGTCGGTTTCGCCAGTGTCGCCCGGAACATCGGCTTCATAGTGTAACAAGCAGATACCGGTATCGCCATCCACCACCAGGTCAACGATGGTCATGACTTTGTTGGTTTCACCTTCCTCAAGCCAGTCGATATGCGCGGCAGCGATGGCCGCCGACCCGAAAATCGGCGGCCCCCAAGGGGACAGAGCGATCGCGTCATTGGTGTAGACCGCACCGCACCCGGCGGCGTCGCGGCGTTGATACGCCGCCAGATAGGTGGCAATGACCTCGCGGATTGCGGTGGCATCGTCCATGTTCATGCCCGTTCAAACCCGCGCGCGATTTCCCAATCGGTGACCACGCGGTCAAATTCCTGCTGCTCCCATTCGGCGCATCTGGTGTAGTGATCGACCACGCTGTCACCCATCGCGGCGCGCAGCATCGCAGACCGGCGCAGGGTTTCTACCGCGTCGCGCAGGGTGTTGGGGATGTCGCCTGCGCTGGCGTCTTCATAGAGGTCGCCTTTGGTCGGGGCAGTCAGCTCCATCTGGTCTTCGATCCCCTTGATCCCGGCGGCCAGCAGGGCGGCTTGGGCCAGATAGGGGTTCAGGTCGGATCCGCCGACGCGGCATTCCATGCGCACCGATTTGGTGCCTTCACCACACAGGCGGAACCCGGCGGTGCGGTTATCGACTGACCAGACCGATTTGGTTGGCGCGAAGGTGCCTTTTACAAAGCGTTTATAGCTGTTCACGTAGGGCGCCAGAAAGAACGTGTAATCAGGGGCATAGGCGATTACTCCGGCGCAGAACTGGCGCATCAGGGGGGACATGCCGTGCTCTCCTTTGGCGTCGTAAAACGCGGGGTCGTCGCCATTCCACAGCGAGAAATGCACATGGCTGGCGCTGCCGACCTTGTCCTGGTGCCATTTCGGCAGAAAGCTTGCGGCATGGCCCTGCTGCCAGGCGATTTCCTTGGTGGCGTGTTTGGCGATGGTGTGATGATCAGCGCAGGCCAGCGCATCGGCATAGCGAATGTTCAGCTCTTCCTGGCCGGTTTCGGCCTCACCCTTGGTGTTTTCCACCGGGATGCCCGCCGCATAGAGATGGTTGCGCAAGGGGCGCATCACATGCTCTTCCTTGGTGGTCTGCAGGATGTGGTAATCTTCGTTATAGCCGCTGATCGGCGCGAGGTCGCGAAAGCCGGATTTGCGGATCTCGTCAAAGCTTTTCTCGAACAGGAAAAACTCCAGCTCAGTGGCCATCATCGCCGTCAGGTCCATCGCATCCAGCCGGGCGATCTGTGCCTTCAGCATCTGGCGCGGTGAATGCGGCACCGGTTCGTGGGTGAGGTGATCAACAATGTCACACAGCACCATCGCCGTGCCTTCCAGCCATGGCACCGGGCGCAGGGTGGTCAGATCGGGTTGCATCACGTAGTCACCGTAACCCGCCTGCCAACTGGTGGCGGCATAGCCATCGGGTGTGGCCATTTCCAGGTCAGTGGCCAGCAGATAATTGCAGCAATGGGTTTCCTTATACCCGCTGTCCAGAAAGTTCTGCGCGTGGAACCGTTTGCCCGTAAGGCGGCCCTGCATATCGACAAAGCAGACCAGAACCGTGTCAATGCTTCCGTCAGCAACATTTTTCTTAAGTGTATCGAATGACAGCATGAGCAGCCTCTGGGTTTCGCACCAAGATTTTTTGGCAAAATTCTTAGCAAATTTCTTTGGAAGAAATCTGGCCCGCGGGGTGGCGGACCAAATTGGTTTTTCAAGTCAACGCAGGTTAGCCGTAGCGATACGGGCGGCCTGCTTTTTCCATGTCAGCATTATACTGTTTGATGATCGCGACAACCTTGGCTTTGGTTTCAGACTCAGCTGCGATTTCGTCCCAGAATTCGACGGCGGCAGATTCAACCGTGGCCCATTCTTCGTCCGGAATGGTTGTCAGCTTCATCTTGGGGCCATTGACCCGCAAGCTGGCTTCGCCGCCCCAATACCACCACTGACGATAGTAATGCGACTGGTCACAGCAGACTTTGAACAGGGTTTGCAGGTCTTCCGGCAGCTCGTTCCAGCGGTCCATATTGGCAAAGAACGACCCGGCCCAAGCGCCCGAGATGTTGTTGGTCAGGAAATAGTTGGTCACGTCGGCCCACCCCACGGTGTAATCCTCGGTGATGCCTGACCATGCGATGCCATCCAGCTCGCCGGTTTGCACGGCGACTTCGATGTCTTCCCAAGGCAGGGTTACCGGAACCACGCCGAACTGCGCCAGGAACCGACCCGCTGTGGGGAAGGTAAAGACGCGTTTGCCTTTCAGGTCGGCCAGCGAGTTGATCGGGTCCTTGGTGGCAAAGTGGCAGGGATCCCAGGCGCCGGCGCTGATATGTTTGACGCCAACTTTGGAGTATTCCGCGTCCCAGATCTCGTTCAGACCATACTGATTGAACAGCACTGGCACATCCAAGCTGTAGCGCGAGGCGAACGGGAAGTAGCCGCCAAACACTGTCACTTCGGTGGGCGAGGCCATGGAATCATCATCCGACTGCACCGCATCAATTGTGCCGCGCTGCATAGCGCGGAACAACTCGCCGGTGGGCACCAGCTGATCGGCATAGAACAGTTCAATCTGCATCCGGTCACCGGCGATCTTGTTGAACATGTCGATGGCTGGCTTGATCACATGCTCGGCCAGCGCCGGGCCCGCATAGGTCTGCATCCGCCATTTGATGGTCGATTGTGCCAGGACCGGGGTGGCCAGTGCAGCGGCCGGGACCACGGCAGCGCCTTTGATAAACTTACGTCTGGTTGTCATTGTCTTTCTCCTTGGTGGTTCAGAAATGCTCCGTTGACGGAGTTCTTCGGGGTTATTTCGTGTAGATATAATCTGGCAGCCACAGAGCGATCTGTGGGAATGCCATGATCAGGATCAGGGCCAGCACCATTACCGCAACAAACGGCAGGATCGACCCATAGATGTCTTTCAGCGTGATTTCGGGCGGCGCCATAGCCCGCATCAGGAACAGGTTATAGCCAAACGGTGGCGTCATATAGGCAATCTGCGTGGTGACGGTATACAGCACGCCGTACCAGATCAGATCGAACCCCAGCGCGCCGACCAACGGCACATACAAGGGCGCGACAATCACCAGCATCGCCGTGTCGTCCAGAAACGTGCCCATGATCAGGAACGATAGCTGCATCAGGATCAGGATCGTCCAGGGGCTGAGATCCAGTTGTTCGGTGAACAGGTGTTCAATCGCTTTGACCGCGCCCAAGCCATCAAACACCGCGCCAAAGCCGGTGGCGGCAACGATGATCCACATGAACATGCAGGAAATGCCCAGCGTATTGCGGAGCGAGTTTTCGAACACTTTCTTGTTCATCCGGCCCTTCAAGGTGGCCACGACAAACGCTGTCATCGCCCCAATCGCCGAGCTTTCGACCAGCGAGGTCCAACCATTCACAAACGGCACCATCATCGCCATGAAGATGATGATTGGCAGCAATCCAGCACGCAACAGACGCAGCTTTTCGCGCATCGGCACCTGACGTTCTTCGGGGGGCAGGACGGGCCCAAGTTCGGGGTTTATCCGGCAGCGGATATAGATATAGGCGATGAACATTGCGGCCATCATCAGCCCCGGGAACACCCCGGCCAGCCACAATTGCCCCACTGGCTGGCGTGCAATAATTGCATAAAGCACCAGCACCACCGATGGTGGCACCAGAATGCCCAAACTAGACCCGGCCTGAATCACCCCGGTGACCATGCGTTTGTCATAGCCGCGCCGCAACAATTCGGGCAGGGCGATGGTGGCACCAATCGCCATACCGGCCACAGACAGCCCGTTCATCGCCGACACCAGCACCATCAACCCGATTGTGCCAATTGCCAGCCCACCATTCACCGGCCCCATCCAGACATGGAACATCTGGTACAGATCGTCGGCGATTTTGGACTCGCTTAGAACATAGCCCATGAAGATGAACATCGGCAGGGTCAGCAGCGGATACCACTTCATGATCTTCATCGCGCCGGTGAACGGAATGTCCGATCCGCCCACGCCCCACAGCATCAATGCCGCCAGCGCGCCGACGCCGCCAATCGCGGCAAACACCCGCTGGCCGGTGAACATCATCAGCATCATCGTGGCGAACATGAACAGGGCGATCATTTCGTAGGACATCAGATTTCCTCGCCCTTGATCCGGACTAGGTCCTTGATAAGTTCCGATATCGCCTGCAGTAGCATTAAAAACAGCCCGGCACACATGATCGCCTTGATCGGCCACAGAACTGGCCGCCACGCCGTCGGGCTGCGTTCGATATAGCCCATGACCTCTTGTGCACCCGCTGGTCCTCCAGTGACAAAGCCAATGAGAAGATCCCAGAAAAAGCTGAACGGCTCGGTGCCAAAATAGCCCAGCGAGTAGGCCAGTGATCCCGCCCCGCCATAGATCATCACGCCAAGGTAGAAGAACAGGAACAACACGGTAAAAGCATCCACCCAGGCCTTTTTCTGCGTTGTCCATTCATGGTAAAACAGGTCCATACGCACATTGGCGCCCAGCTGGATCGAATACGGCCCGCCCAGAACGTAATAGGCCACCATCGCAAACTGCGCGACTTCCAGCGTCCATAGCGATGGCAGGAAAAATGTCTTAGAGATCGACGACCACAGCAAGACTGCCATCATGCCAAAGATGCCATACATCACCAGCCGACCAAGCCGACGGTTCAACCCGTCCACCCAGTGAACAAAGTTACGGGCAAATCGCATCATGACGCGCTGCCAGTTCTTGTCGCTATCATGCTTGTGTCCCCGATGTCGGCACCGGCGAATTGCCCTGCCGCATCGCGCAGCATTGGCCCCAGCAGTCCGGCGAGCCTGGCGACACCTGCCGGTGTGTCGATCAGGTCATTGCGCACTTCGATCATCACGTTGGCCAACCCGCGCCGTCCGGCCTGATCGCGCAGGGTGTGGGTGACGCCATCGGTCGCTGAATAGGGCTGGTTCAAGGCGGTGTTCAGGTTGGTCTTGCGCTGCGCCTTGCCCAGCAGGGCCAGCGCCATGCGGTCGTCGCTGTCATGCAGAATGCCCAGTTCAACGGCGCGCGGTTTGCCGTGAAAAACCGGGGTAAAGCTGTGGATGGTGATCAGCACCGGTGGAACCGGGTGGTTGTCCAGTACCTGCCCCAAAAGGGCGCGAAACGGATAATACACCTCATCGGCGCGGGCGGCTTTCTGACCATCGCTTAGCGTCGCGTTCCCCGGGATGGCAAAGCGTTCGCTTTGCGCCGGAATCGCGCCGGGGGCCTCGGGCGGGCGGTTGCAATCATAAACCAGCCGCGAAATACGCGAGGCCACCAGCGGCGCGTCCAGCATGTCCGACAGCGTTGTCGCCAGTTCCAGCGCGCCGATATCCCACGCGACATGCGATTGTGCCGCCGCGCCGTCCAGCCCCAGATTATCTAGCGCGGCCGGGATATACCGGCTGGCATGTTCGCAGACCAGAACCACCTGCGATGTGCCGTGCGCATTGATCACGTGCGCCGCAGGGCGTTCGTTTGGATGCAACAAGGGTGACTCGGAAGCAGTGATCATGAAAGGCATTGGGTACAGGTTTCAATCTGCTGTCAAGAAATTTTCTGTAGACATCTCTACATTGAAGATTACTCTGTAACAAAATTTAGGGAGCGTGCACCCGTGACTCCGACACCCCGCCTTGTGAAGCAGCTTATTCAGGACAACACGGATACCCTGACGCAGTCAGAACGTCAGCTGGCCAGCGTGCTGTTGCAGGATTATCCGATGGGCGGGCTGCAATCGATTACCAAGCTGGCGGCCTCGGCCAAGGTCTCGACCCCGACGGTGATCCGCATGGCCCGCAAGCTGGGGTTTGATGGCTTTCCCGCCCTGCAGGATGCTCTGCGCGAAGAGGTTGCAGCGCAGATCAAGAAACCGATTTCCAAGCGCGACGCGTGGATGGCCGATGCCTCGACCGAACACCCGCTGTTTCGCTTTGCCGATGCGGTGGCGTCGAACCTGCGTTATACGCTGGACCGGATCGACACCGCCAAATTCGACGCCGTGGCGCAGATACTCGCCGACACCAGCTGTCACATCTACGTGGCGGGTGGGCGCATCACCCGGTCGACGGCGGACTACCTGTTCAACCATTTGCAGATCATCCGTCCCAAGGTCACCCAGCTGGGCAATTCATCCAATATCTGGCCGCAATATCTGTTGGACATGGACGACCGGTCGGTTCTGGTGCTGTTCGACATTCGCCGCTACGAAAGTGACTTGGAAAAGCTGGCGAGCCTGGCCAGCGCGCGCGGCTGCAAAGTGGTGCTGTTCACCGATCAATGGGGCTCGCCCGTGGCGCGTACGGCGGATTACACGTTTAATGCTCTGGTCGAGGCGCCCTCGAGCTGGGATTCCACCATGGCCATTGTGCTGATCACCGAGGCGCTGATCGCCGAGGTCCAGAACGCCCGCTGGGAAGAAAGCAAAGAACGGATCGAGGAACTGGAAGCGATGTTCAGCTCGACCAAATTATTCCGCTCGCCCACCTAAAGTCACCCTGGAAAAAGATGGCCCAGAAATTCGAATTTTCTGACAAGGGATTTTCTTAAATTCCTTGATACGGCAGGCTGAACCTCAATTTGTTACCAAAATAGACAGCATGAAAATAATCGTAACATATATCTTGCGTCGAATCACATTCTCTCATATCCCGACCGTGCGGTCGGCTTTTTGCGACGCAAACTGGGAGGTCATCTGAATGGACGCATTCATCTGCGACGCAACACGCACCCCGATTGGGCGGTATGGCGGTGCCTTGTCATCGGTGCGCGCCGACGATCTGGCAGCGCACCCGATTGCCGCGCTGATGGCGCGCAACCCGGACGTGGACTGGGCCAGCGTCGATGATGTGATCTATGGCTCGGCCAATCAGGCGGGCGAAGATAACCGCAATGTGGCACGTATGGCGGCCCTGCTGGCCGGGTTGCCGGTGGATGTGCCGGGTATCACGGTTAACCGTCTGTGCGCCTCGGGGCTCGACGCCGTGGGTGCCGCCGCCCGGGCCATTCGCGCTGGCGATACCGATATGATGATCGCGGGGGGCGTCGAAAGCATGTCGCGCGCGCCGTTTGTGATGCCCAAAGCCACATCGGCCTTTTCGCGCGCCAATACGGTCTATGACACCACCATCGGCTGGCGGTTCGTCAATCCAAAGATGCAGGCGATGTACGGCACCGACTCGATGCCGCAAACCGCCGATAACGTCGCCGCCGATTACAATATCTCCCGCGCCGATCAGGATGCCTTTGCCGCCCGCTCGCAAGCGAGCTGGGCCGCCGCGCTTGCCGCCGGGGTGTTTGCCGACGAAATCACGCCGGTCTCTGTGCCGCAACGCCGGGGTGATCCAGTGATCGTGGACACAGACGAACACCCGCGCCCGGGCAGCACCGCTGAAAAACTGGCAGGCCTGCGCGGTATCAACGGCGCTGATCTGACGGTAACGGCTGGCAATGCGTCCGGCGTCAATGATGGCGCGGCAGCACTGCTGCTGGCCAACGAAGTGGCCGCTGGCAGAAACGGATTGAATCCGATGGCCCGCGTGGTGGCGATGTCCGCCGCCGGTGTCGCGCCCCGGGTGATGGGCATTGGCCCGGTCCCGGCCAGCATCAAAGTACTGCACCGCGCCGGGCTGACTGTAGACCAGATGGATGTGATAGAGTTGAACGAAGCCTTCGCCGCACAGGGCCTTGCCACGCTGCGCGAACTTGGCGTGGCGGACGACGCACCACATGTGAATCCTAACGGCGGCGCCATCGCGATGGGCCATCCGCTGGGCATGTCCGGCGCGCGCATGGTGCTAAGTGCCGCCTATCAATTGCAACGCACAGGCGGGCGCTATGCCTTGTGTACCATGTGCGTTGGTGTTGGTCAGGGTGCCGCCCTGATCCTTGAACGCGTCTAACCGGGAGGAAACAGATATGTATGCCCAGATGGTCAAAACCGCCCAATCCGGCATCAAATCCAAGGATGAGATGACCGACCAGGAACGCGACTTTCAAGACAAGATCGACCGCGATATCAAGATCGAGCCGCGCGACTGGATGCCCGATGATTACCGCGCCACCCTGATCCGCCAGATCGGCCAGCATGCCCATTCCGAAGTGGTCGGCCAATTGCCCGAAGGCAACTGGATCACCCGCGCCCCCACGTTGGAACGCAAAGCGATCCTGCTGGCCAAGGTGCAGGACGAGGCGGGGCATGGGTTGTACCTTTATTGCGCTGCAGAAACCCTGGGTGTCAGCCGCGATGAGTTGACCGAAGATCTGCTGGCTGGGCGGATGAAATATTCATCGATCTTCAACTATCCAACGCTGAGTTGGGCCGATATGGGCGCGGTTGGCTGGCTGGTTGACGGCGCGGCGATCCTTAATCAGGTGCCGTTACAGCGGACGTCCTATGGCCCTTACAGCCGCGCCATGGTGCGGGTCTGTAAGGAAGAAAGCTTTCACGCGCGCCAGGGGTTTCACATCATGATGAAGATGGCGCAGGGGACACCGGCGCAAAAGAGGATGGCCCAGGATGCGTTGAACCGGTTGTGGTTTCCGGTGTTGATGATGTTCGGCCCCTCGGACAAGGAATCGGTGCATACGGCGCAGTCGATGGCCTGGCGGATCAAGATGGATACCAACGACGAGCTGCGCCAAAAGTTTGTCGATCAGACGGTGCCGCAGATTGAATTCCTGGGGCTAGACCTGCCAGATCCGGGGACCAAGTGGAACGAAGAAACCGGGCATTATGATTATTCCGACCCGGACTGGTCAGAATTCTTTGACGTCATCAAAGGAAATGGCCCCGGCAACAAGGACCGGATGGCGGCACGCACCAAAGCCTGGAAAGACGGCGCTTGGGTGCGCGACGGGCTGCTGGCACATGCGCGCAAAAAGTCCGCCGCCCAAAGCACCGCCAATATCGCCGCCGAATAATCGTACGCGCAAGGAGAACCCCAGCAATGAACAACGAATGGCCCCTTTGGGAAATTTTCATCCGCGGTCAGCATGGCCTTAGCCATCGACATGTGGGCAGCCTGCATGCGCCGGACGCTGAAATGGCGATCAAAAACGCGCGCGACGTCTATACCCGCCGCAACGAGGGCCTGTCGATTTGGGTGGTCGAGGCCGTGCATATCGCGGCGTCCTCACCCGGCGACAAAGGGCCAATGTATGAACCATCCGAGTCTAAGGTTTATCGCCACCC
>JBLINN010000098.1:0-12926 GCA_047639325.1 Paracoccaceae bacterium
ATGGGTAAGGAAAAGTTTGAGCGTAACAAGCCACACGTCAACATTGGCACGATTGGTCACGTTGACCACGGCAAGACGACGCTGACGGCTGCGATCACCAAGTATTTCGGCGAATTTCAGGCGTATGACCAGATTGATGGCGCGCCGGAAGAAAAAGCACGCGGGATCACCATCTCGACCGCCCACGTTGAATATGAAACCGAAGCGCGCCACTATGCGCATGTCGATTGCCCCGGCCACGCTGACTATGTGAAGAACATGATCACCGGTGCGGCGCAGATGGATGGTGCGATTCTGGTATGTTCGGCTGCTGATGGCCCGATGCCACAAACCCGCGAGCACATCTTGTTGGGCCGCCAGGTGGGTATTCCCACAATGGTTGTCTACATGAACAAGGTTGATCAGGTCGACGATGACGAGCTGCTGGAACTGGTTGAAATGGAAATCCGCGAGTTGCTGGATATGTACGAATATCCCGGCGACGATATTCCGATCACCATGGGTTCGGCCCTGGCCGCAATGGAAGGCCGCGATCCCGAGATCGGTGAAAACTCGGTCCGCGCGTTGATGAAAACCGTCGACGAATGGATCCCGACCCCCGAGCGCGCGATTGATCAGCCATTCCTGCTGCCAATCGAAGACGTGTTCTCGATTTCTGGTCGTGGCACGGTTGTGACCGGTCGGATCGAACGTGGCGTGATCAATGTTGGCGACAGCATTGAAATCGTGGGCATCAAAGACACCAAGACCACGACCTGTACTGGTGTTGAAATGTTCCGCAAGCTGCTGGATCGTGGGGAAGCGGGCGACAATGTCGGCATCCTGCTGCGCGGTATTGAACGCGAAGGCGTTGAGCGCGGCCAGGTTCTGTGCAAGCCCAAGTCGGTGAACCCACACACCAAATTCGAGGCCGAAGCCTATATCCTGACCAAGGACGAAGGCGGCCGTCACACGCCATTCTTCGCCAACTACCGTCCCCAGTTCTACTTCCGGACCACGGATGTGACTGGCACGGTCACCTTGGCCGAAGGCACCGAAATGGTGATGCCTGGCGACAACGTGTCGTTTGGTGTTGAACTGATCGCGCCAATCGCGATGGAACAGGGCCTGCGCTTTGCCATCCGCGAAGGTGGCCGCACCGTCGGCGCCGGCGTTGTATCCAAGATCGTCGAGTAACCAGACATGTAAGGTGTGCGTTTCGCGCACCTTGCGGGTTGATGGAAAAGGCCGCCTGTAGGGGCGGCCTTTTTGTATTTGGCCGTTTCCGCTAGGATACACACAGCCAGTAACAAAGGACCCCGATGGATGGCCCGTATTGCCCGGATATTCGGCTGCATGGTGTTGTGCCTGCCCGCGCCCGTTTCCGCCAAACCGTTGCTGACCAATTCGCAGGACACCTATGTGACCGCCTGCATCCGGGCCGACGACAGCAATACACGTCTGATCGAGATTTGCAGCAAAGCGCTGGACCAATCCGGCGCGTCCGACCAGCAAAAAACCGAAATGCTGAATGCGATGGCCTGGGCGCATTACTGGCTGGATCAAAAGGACAAGGCCACAGCGGATTTCGAGGCCATTCTAAAGATTGACCCGAATTCCTTTGATGGGCTGAAAGGGTTGGGCTGGCTGGCGTATTTCGACGACGATTTCACCGCCGCCATTCAGTATTTTGAACAGGCGATGAACCGCTCGATAAACGAGGTGGTTCTGACCGGACTGGGGATCAGCCTTTATGGGGCGGGTCAGATCGATCTGGACAAGGTGTTGGAATACTTGGATGCCGCACTGGCAATCGACCCTGACTATGCCTATGCGCTGCGCGAAAAAGCGTGGTTTCTGGAAGATGCCGATCGGCTGGACGAGGCCGCCGCCGTGTTCGGCCGGGCATTGGACATCGATTCAAACGATCTTTACGCGCTTTATGGCATGGCCTTTGTTCTCAGCCGACAGGCGATTTGGGAACAAGCACTTGGCTTTGCCAACCGCGCCCTTGAGCAGGATTCGGACCATATGGCGTCGCTGTCGAGGCGCTCGCTGATTCTGTACAATTTGAACCGTCCCAAGCAGGCGCTGAAGGACGCTGAAAAGATAGTCGTCGCGCGCCCAGATTGGGCCGAAGGGTATGTTCGCAAGGCCCGTGCCTTGGCTGATCTGGGGCGTGGCCAGGACGCGCAGGATCTGTTGGACACCTTTGACCGGCGGGTCGGGTATAATGGATTTCTGGTCTATTGGCGCGCAAAATTACTGTTCGACGATAATCAGATGACGCCCTCCCTGAAGCAGATCGAACGGGTTTTGGCCCATGACGCGCCGGATTTTTTTGATCACCTATTGCATGCCCGGATTACCATCGCACTTGACGATTTCGCCGTTGCCAGAAAGGCGATTGAACACGCGCTTGATCTGAGGCCCGCCAACAAATGGGCGCTATATTACGAATCCCTTATCTTGATCGGTGAGGATAGGTTTGACGAGGCCGAGGCCAAGTTTGATGCTGCCATCAAGGCCGATCTGCCGGACGCCAAGCTGTCAGATTTCCTGAAGCGGCTGGTTGGTAAAAGTCAGTTTTTGCAATCCATCCAGATGCGTGTGCGCTATCGGGACAGATCGGCAGAACAGGCGGTCGCGGCCGACTAGTTGTGCAACCGCCCGGTCGCCCGGTCGGCGGTATCCGTCACCTCGTCCAGCGCTGTTTCCAGCTTTTGCCGCAAGGCCTCGGTCTGTTCTTCGCTGGGCTTGCGCGGGACAACCTCGTCCCATTTGCGGCACATCACCACGCCGCGTGTCCAGGGCGCTGGCAGCATCATCGCGTCCCAGGTCGGGAATTTGATCACCCGTTTGGCGGAAAACGCCACCACAAACACCGGCGCGCCTGCGGCCCGTGCCCAGACCAGTGGCACCGTTGACGCCACCCGTGCCGGGCCGCGCGGCCCGTCGGTGGCGATGCCGATGGAATAGCCATCGCGCATCCGGCCCAGAACTTCGCGCGATAGGGCAATGTGGCGCTTGTGGCTGGACATGGCAATGGTTTCAAAGCCAAACCGCGCCTGTACCTGTCCAGCCAACCGCCCAGCCCGTGCAGAGGACGTCAGCGTGCAGATTTTGCCCAATGAGGCATCAAACAGATAGGGCGACATCATCAGCCGCTGGTGCCACAACGCCACGATCACCGGCGTGCCGCCGCGCAGGGTTTCGTCCATTTCTTCGAACCCGGTCCGCTGCCATTTAGAGGTGCGATAGGCAAAGCGGATATAGGCCGCAAACAGGCCCTCGACCGCCTGATTGAACCACGCGCTATCCGCAATCTTCTTTCGCAAGCTCAATGTTCTGCCCCAGTTGGTGGACCCTTCCTTAGCGGATGCGCGCGGCCGAGGAAACGGGCAATTCCGGGCGCAAGCCGTCGGAATTTGTGGCCGGGATGCTGGCGAACGTCTTGCGGGCCTATTGTGCGCAGCAATCCCGGGATGGTGCGTGACGGCGGTATAGGTTCCCAAAGTTTTCAAAAAACCCCTCTTGCCCCTCCCGCGCTGCTGGCATATCTGGACCTCGGCCATAGGGGTATAGCTCAGCTGGTAGAGCGACGGTCTCCAAAACCGTAGGTCGAGGGTTCGAACCCTTCTGCCCCTGCCAATTCACCAGAAAACCAACGCCGTGGGATCGCTCGGCGGGGTCATCACCATGGTGAAGGGCAATGCGCCGATCACAGCCGTCAGCAGAACACCCCAGACGATGCGGTGCTTGATGCCGGTTTCTTGCACGCCGTCTGACATGATGGTGTTCGCAATCGGTGATTCAGACAGATCAGGTTCCGGGGCGATCCCGCCTAGCCGGCTGGGTCCGCGCGCAGGCTTGCTTCGAATCCTTCACGGTCATTTTTGATTTTTTCCAGAACCTCGGTAAGGGCCGTTGGGCGATGGTCATGCGCGCCGCTCCAGATGATGATTTCCAACAGGATCGGCGCAAGGTCGCGGCCCTTTTTGGTCAGGGTATAGACAAAGCTGCGGCGGTTTTCCGGGTCGCGGGATTTGGTGAGGATGCCGTCGGATTCTAGCTGTTTCAGGCGGTCAATCAGGATGTTGGTGGCAATTGCCTCGTCCATCTCCATGAACTCGCTATAGGTCTTTTTGCCCCGCAGCATGATTTCGCGGATCACCAGCAGGCTCCATCGATCACCGAATGTATCAAGACCAAAGGCGACGGGGCAGCCGGTTTGGCGTTTCTTGGTTTCTTTGCTCATAAGTTTTTTTAGAATAACCTCTTGCAAAATGCAAGGTGTAAAGCCATCTCAATTTCACGACTTGCAAAACACTAGGCAATATCGAGCCAACTGACCAATCATAGAACGATCAGACCAAAGACCGCCGAAGGGATGTTCCCTTCGGACCCTAACCGCTTGCGCAAGTGGAGTGTTCCGCTGCGCCGATTGAAAGGAAAACCCAATGTTTACCATCTCGCAAAAATCCCGCCGGTTTACCGCCATCCTGACCACTGTTGTCGCAGGTTTCATTGCCAGCAGTGCGGTGGCCGGGCCGGGCGACAGCTCTGTCAAACTGTTGACCGCCAATTTCGCACCGCGCACCGTGGTGCAGGTCGAAGCTGGTGATTTCCACTTTCTGCCCGGTCAGGTCGCGCCAATCCATACCCACAGCGCTCCGGCCATCGGCTATGTCGCCAAAGGATCGATCATTTATCAGGTCGAAGGGGAACAGCCGCAGATCCTGAACGAGGGCGATGCGTTCTATGAACCTGTCGGCCCGCGCATCCTGCGCTTTGACAACGCATCCGCCACGCAAGAGGCGATCTTTCTGGATTTCAATCTGGAACAGGAAGGCGAGCCTTTTATCGTCTTTGAACAAGCCCCGACCGGGTCGATTGACCGGCGCACCCTGCCGACATTTGATCTGAAAGACGCGGTGATTGATCAGGTTGACGTGCATGCAAGCGACATCGCTGCCGGGGC
Source organism: Paracoccaceae bacterium (assembly GCA_047639325.1). GTDB lineage: Bacteria > Pseudomonadota > Alphaproteobacteria > Rhodobacterales > Rhodobacteraceae > NVQY01. Next base: position 4,961 of record JBLINN010000098.1, read on the forward strand.
GACAATTACGCTGGACCCGGCTGTTCCGACCGTTGGTGTCGTGGCCGAAGGCGTGATCGAGTTGCGGGTCAATGGCGCAGAAACACAGCGGATCGTTGCGGGCCAAAGCTTTGCGCTGCCGCAGGATGGGACGGGCGTCACGGTTGTGAACGGCTCTGGCGAGGTGGCGGCCAAGGTGATCACCTTTCTGCTGATCCCGGAAGGTTCGGACGCATCCTAAGCCCTGGTCCTTTGTCTGGCGGGTACTTCTGCTCACCTGACATCGCCCTGACCGGCGTGATTGACCTGATCCAAGCCGCCTGAACAACCCCGGGGCCCAACCTGAATTCCAACTTGAATGGCCGCCTTTGACGGCCAAGCCTCTGTAGAAAAAGGAAAAGACAATGACACATTTCGTATTGGTACACGGCGCCTGGGAAGGCGCATGGAGCTGGGACAAAATCCAGCCTACCCTGGAACAGAATGGCAACAAAGTAACCGCGATTGATCTGCCCGGCAGCCCCGGCAACCAACAACCCTTGGCGCAGGTGACGCTGGATAATTATGTGCAAACCGTTGCTGGTGCGATCAGCGCCCTTGACCACAGGGTTGTTCTGGTTGGTCACAGCCTGGCCGGGGCGATCATTTCCAACGTCGCCGAAGCGATCCCGGACAAGATTGAACGCCTAGTCTATGTCACCGCGTTCCTTCTGGAAAACGGCGACAGTATCTGGAACGCGATGCCGCGCGATCCGGGCGGAGAGTTCCTGCCAGAGCTGATTTTTGCCGAAGATCAAAGCCACGCTTCGGCCAGCGAGGCAACCTGGCGCAGCAAGGCGTTTCATGACGTGACCGAGGCGGATATTCAGAACGCTTTGCCGCGGGTGAATGGCCTGGCTCAGGCGACACAGCCGTTTTTGGCCACGGTTTCCGTTAGCGAAGCACGGTTTGGCACGGTTTCCAAAACCTATATCCGGACCTCGATCGACAAAATGGTCTCGCCTGCGCTGCAAGACGAAATGCTGGCCGCGACCAAGGTTGATACGGTTCACACGCTGGTGTCCGGGCATTTCCCGACCCTGTCGGTGCCATCAGAACTGGCCGACCTGATTCTGAAATCAGCGCTGGTTCCGGCCTAAGTCCGCAGGCAAATTGGGGCCGGTCATTTCAACCACAATGACCGGTCCCATCTGTTATCCGCCGGGAATTCGGCGATACGTCAGGCGATCAACGTGACATCTCTTTGCCTGCCGCCTTGGCTGTAGGGCTGATAGAATTCGATCAACCGGCGGTCATAACTTTGGGCGTCGCCCTGTGTTGGGGTCTGCAGCCCGGATGCCTCGATTGCCTGCCACCAAATTGCATAACGCGGCCAATGGTCATTGGATGTTGGCAGGGCGTAGTCGCGATAATGTGGCAGCAAAAGTGCGATACCGGCCGCAAACGGCGCAAATGAGATGTCGACGGCGTTGATCTCCGCTTCGGAATAACACGGGCCGGTTGGCGACATGGCGCAGGAAAATTCGACCAGACCAGACTCCATCTCTGTCAGGGCTTTATGTGCGTCACTCCAAGCCAGGTGCGTTGTGCAAATGGGCAGTACAAAGCGGAATACAAGGTTGCCATCGGGATAACTCCAGTTGCAGATTGGGATTGGTTTTGGGTGACGATTGTTCAGACAGCGTAGGGGCGAACGCTGCGTCCTGCGGGGTTTCCGCGAGGTGGTTGGTGTCGTTCGACAGTGTTTTGACCTAGATCGCCCACACAACACCAAGCGCGTCTTCCGGGCTAAAAACCGGGCGTTTGTTGACTTTATGGCCGACAAAGTCCGCGCCAACGCCTGGGCGCGGGTGTGATCCGGACAAGACAGGTTTGCGGGTTCGACTGTGCCGCATTCGTCCTGTCTGGGCATAATTTTCAAGGCTGCGGGATGAATTGATAGCCCCGCAGACGTAAGGCACGCATTGCATTTTGGCGAAATAAGCGCCATATAGTGCCAAATGGCAAAAAGAGTTTCACCATGCCTCGCCTGCACCTCGTAGAGAAAACCGCGTTTCAACCATCTGCACCGGAAATCACCGATGCAGAAGGCGACGCCATGGCGCGCGCTGTCGTCACCCTGTTTTCCCGGTGGCAATTGACGGATGCACAATCGTGTACCCTGTTGGGTGGTCTTTCGGCCCGGACGTGGGCGCGCTGGAAAACCGGTGTCATCGGGCGCGTGCCGCGTGACCTTAAGGCGCGCCTGTCAAACCTGATGGCGATCCACAAAGCGCTGCGCATCATCTTTACCGACAAAGCCCGTGGTTATGCATGGATCAGCCGCCCAAATGAGGCGTTCTCTGGGGCGTCGGTGCTTGAGGTCATGTTGGGCGGGCAGCTTACAGATATCATGAGGGTCAGACGCTATCTCGACAGTGTCAGAGGTGGGTGAACAATGGCCATCCCGCCCATTGCCAGCGTCAAGTGGGCCAAAACCCACCGAATTATCCGCTCGCGTTTTCCGCCGATTGATCTGTTTGAGGACATCGCAGATCCGTCTGACTGGGATGCAATCCTTTCAGCTGAAAGCAAGACGAACCCGCGCATTGCCGAAAGTGTCGGCATGCTTGACCTTGTGCCAGACCATCGCCGGGTCGCCGGCGAGGGCGCGTCGTGGGCGATGGCGCCATTCGTGGATGTTTCGACCGATCGACCAAGCCGGTTCAGCGATGGCAGGTTCGGTGTTTATTATGCAGGCAACCGTGTTGAAGTGGCTTTGTTCGAGACGATACATCATCACGCAAGGTTTCTGTCCGCAACCCGCGAACTTGCCGGATGGACGTCAGATTTCCGCGAGTTGACAGGAACGCTGGACGCGGATCTGAATGATGTGACGGACGTGGCCCAATTTGGCGCGATCTACCACCCGGATGATTATGCCGCGTCACAAACGCTTGCCAGTGACCTGCGAAATCAAGGCGCGAACGGAATGATCTATCGTAGCGTTCGGTTTCCCGAGGGGCTTGCGGCGGCTCTTTTCTGGCCCGATGTTGTTGGCCTTGTGAAACAGGGTCAGCACTTTTCATATTATTGGGACGGCACTAAAGTCACGCAGGTCAAAAACCTGACATCGGGCGACGTCTTTGCGGTTTTGGAGTGATCTGTAGCAACGACTTTGACAGCTTTGGCGCGGCCATTGCACCGGGTGATATCACCCGCTTTTTATGCCGGTCGACGAATATCCATTTTGTCGGTATGGGTTTGGTCGAGGTCGGCGCAGGCAGAGGGTATAGATGATGGGATTTCGGGTTGCGATCATCGAGTTTTCCCATGAAAGCAACACCTTTACGGTGAACGCAACGGGTCTGCATGCGTTTCATGTCAGCCGCTATTTGCGTGGCCCCGAAATGTTCGAGCGCCTGCGCGACACCGGGTCGGAAATTGCCGGAGCGCTGGATGTTGGCGAAACGCATGGGTGGGAGACGGTGCCGATTGTTGCGGCGCACGCCAACCCAGGCGGCCCGGTCACCGAGGTTGCGCGCCGTGAAATCACCGAAACCGCGACGCGCTTGCTTGGTGATGGCGCGCCTTATGATGGCGTCTTTATCGCCTTGCACGGCGCGATGGTGACCGAAACCGATCAGGACGGCGAAAGCCAGTTCTTGCGCGCCATTCGCGCGGTCGTGGGGGCAGACACGCCTATTGCCGTGACGCTGGATCTTCATGGCAACATCTTTGACGCCTTTGCGGATCTGGTGGATATCGTCGTCAGCTATCGCAGCTATCCGCATGTGGATATGCGCGCCCGCGCCGTCGAGGCCTGCAATCTGCTGCATCAAACGATGGCCGGGGGCATAAATCCGCATGTGGTCATCGCCAGGCCGCCCATGCTGGTGGGCTGTGATGATGGGCGCACAACAAATGCGGGGCCGATGTGCCGGATACTGGACCATGCCGCCCGCGAAATGGACCAACCCGGCATCCTGAATGTCGCGGTGAATGCGGGGTTTACGGATGCGGATGTGTTTGCGGCGGGGCCAAGCGTTCTGGTCACCTATGATGGCGAATTTCAGGCCCAGGCCCGCGCGGCGGCCACCCGCATCTGCGACACGATCTGGGGCTTTCGTGATGACTGGACAAAACCGATATCGCTGGCGGATGGCATCAAGGCCCTGACCTCGCGTCCTGACAACGACAACCACAACCACAAACCGGTGATCGTCGCGGATTACTCTGACAACCCCGGATCGGGCGCCTATGGCGATTGCACCGCACTGCTGTCGGCCCTGCTGGCAGCGGGCGTGCAAAATGCCGCGCTGGGCGCGCTCTGCGACCCCGAGGCGGCCAGCGCCCTGATGAAAGCGGGGCAGGGGGCGACCGTGACCCTGGCCATTGGCGGCAAAACCGATGCGCGCGTCGGCGGTGGGCCGATCACGGTCACGGGCAAGGTGATGGCGGTTTCCGATGGCGATATCCGGTTCGAAGGCCCGATGTCGAAAGGTGTGCCCGCCTCTTTGGGGCCAAGCGTGTGTTTTCACGTTCAAGGCATTGATGTTCTGATCTCATCTGAATCCGTGCAGATGTATGATCAAAGCCTGTTTCACTGTGTCGGCATTGAACCGGCGCAGAAATCGGTTGTTGTGGTCAAATCGATGCAGCATTTCCGCGCGGCCTTTGAACCCATCGCCGGGCAGGTTCTGGTGGTCGATGCGGGCGGGCTGTGTTCGCCCGATGTGACGCTGCGCGACTACACCCACCTGCGCCGCCCAGTCTTTCCCTTGGATGACGTCAATGTCTGAAACCAGCGCTTTTGGCCGACCACGGGTGGAATATAGCGCGACCGGGCTGCGCCAGAATTGCGCGACCTTGGTTGACCTGTGCGCGCAGTACCAGATCGAAATCGCTGGTGTCACCAAAGCCACCGCTGGCAACCCCGAGATCGCAGATCTGATGCTGTCCAGCGGGATACCTATGCTGGCCGAATCTCGGCTGGTCAATATCCGAAGGCTGCGCAACGGCGGCTGCACGGCGCCCATCATGCTGCTGCGTCCGCCAACATTTGCGGAAATGGACGACGCGGCGGGGCTGGCGGACATCTTTTTGCTGTCCGATCCCGCCAGCATCACAGCGCTGGCGATGGCCTGTCAGGGCGTTGGAAAACCCGCCCGCGTCATCATCATGGTCGATCTTGGCGATCTGCGCGAAGGGGTGCCGCCGGATGAATTGCCCGGGGCGATTGACGCGGTGCTTGCCACGCCGAACGTCGACATTGTGGGGCTTGGGACCAATCTGGCCTGCAATCTAGGCCTGCTGCCAGATGCAGAAAATATGCGCGCGTTTGTGGATATGGCACATCAGATCGAGGCGCAGATAGGCAAGCCGCTAGAGTATCTGTCTGCCGGAAACTCCAGCGCCATCGCCCTTATGCTTGAGAGCAAGCTGCCGCGTGAAATCAACCACTTGCGTCTTGGAGAGAGCCTGCTGTTGGGCCGCGAAACCGCCTATGGCGCCGCGATCGCCGCAACCCGGCCCGACAATTTCTGTCTGGTCGCGCAGGTGCTGGAAGTTTGGGACAGGCAGCCCCCAATTGGCGGCGAACATGGCGCGAACGCCCTGGGGCAACAGGTCACGCTGATGCATCAGGGCAAACGGCGGTTTGCGGTGCTGAACCTTGGGGCCGTGGACACCGAGATTGCCGGGCTGCAAGTGTTAAATACGGGCGTCAGCCTTATTGGGTTCTCCAGTGACCATCTGATCGCGGACACAACCGACGCGCCGGGGATATCCGCGGGCGACGAGCTGCGGTTTTTGCCGAATTACCACGCATTGGCGACCGCGATGTCTTCGCCCTATCTGATGCAATCAGGCGCCCAGGCTGTGGGGAAATAGGGCCGGGACTGAAAGCGGGTCGTCGGTCGTTGCCGCCTAATCCAGCCGGTGCCCCACCGGAAAGATCGCGATATCAAAGCGGGCCTTTAGCGCGCCCCAAAGTCCGCGTTTGTCGATCAGCATGACCCCGATGGCGATGCACCCCATCATGATCAGATACCATGTGCCCCAGTCGGCGGCGATTTCGCGCAGGGCGAAAAACACGATGACGCCAACAATTGGCCCCTCGATGGTGCCGATGCCGCCAATCACCACGATAAAGATCACAAAGGCGGTCCATTCATTCAGGCTGAACGCGGCATCCGGGGTGATGCGCAGCTTTTGCAGAAATATGAACGCGTCGGTCAGGCCGGTGAAGCCTGCGGTCAGCACATAGATCAGGAACTTGGCACGCCTTGTGTTGACGTCAACGCTTTCGGCGGCGGCTTCACTGTCGCGGATCGCGGTCAGGGCCAGGCCCCAGCGGGATCGCAGCAACATCCAGCCCCCAACAACCGAGGCCACCGCGATGGCAAAGGCGATATAGTACATCACCTGATTCCGGCCCGCGCGGCTTTGGGCGATGGATTTGGCCAGGGCCACTGGCAACGAGATGCCCGAGCCCCCCCCAGCGCCGACACTTGGGCGGCGATCAGGCGGATCACTTCGGCGATCACCCAGGTGCCGATGGCGAAATAGGCCCCTTGCAGGCGAAACGCGATCCAGCCGGTGGGGATGGCGATAAGGGCTGTGGCAATCGCCGCTGCTGGAATGGCCAACAGCACCGGCAGGCCGGAAAACATTGCCAGTGCAAAGAAGATATAGCCGCCAAGGCCGACAAACGCCTGCTGCCCGACCGATACCAACCCGGTATAGCCCGCCAGCATGTTCCACATTTGCGCCAGCGCCAGAAAGCTGAACGCCTCCATCAGCAGGCGCAGATCGGCGCGCCCGGCCCAATAGGGGGCAAAGGCCAGCGCTGCAACCGTGACCAGCATCGCCAACGTCAGGATTTTCGGCGCTGCCAGCGGCCCTTTCAGGCCATTGCGGAAGCTTTGGGAAATTGGTTGCATGGGCCTACCCTTTCATCTTTGGGAACAGCCCGGTGGGGCGGAAAATCAGCACCAGAAAAAACGCCAGATGCCCGGCCAAAATCTGATATCCGGCGTCGATCTGCGCGCCTAGGGTCTGCGCCGCGCCCAGGATGATCCCGCCCAGCAGCGTGCCCCAGATATTGCCCAGACCGCCGATGATCACCGCCTCGAAGGCGAACAACAGCCGCGACGGCCCAGCAGAGGGGCCAAAATTGGGTTTCATCGCCAGGAAAATTCCGGCAATCGCCACCACAAAGCTGGCCAGCAAGGTGGCGATGGCAAAGATATGCGCGTTGTTGCCGCCCATCAGCGGCACAATCTCGGGGTCATCCGAGGTTGCGCGCCGCAACCGCTCCAGCGAGGTGTGGTAGAAAATCACCTGCAGAATGGCAATCATCGCCACGGCGGCGGCGAACATCAGCACCGGCAGCACGCCGATGGTGATGTACTGCGTCAGGGGGACGCTGGAGGTATCCAGCCAGCCGGTTTGCAGTTTTTGACTGTCTGCCGAGAACACTTCAAGCAACGCGTTCTGGATGATAATCTGCATCCCAAACGTCACCAATATGGGTGGCAGAATGTCCTTTCCCAACACCCGGTTCAGCAAGAACCGTTGGCTGGCATAGCCCACAGCGCCCATGAGGATCACCACCATCGCCACGCCGATGATCGGATTTAACCCCCAGGTCACCACGAAGGTCAGGATCAGATAGGCCGCCATCACGATGAAATCGCCATGGGCGATATTGATGAACTGCATAACCCCGAACATCAGGTTATGCCCGGCGGCGAACAGCGCATAAAACCCGCCCAACAGCACGCCCTGAATGATTGCGTTTGCCCAGACCATCAGGCGTCCTGCCCAATTCCGAAATAGGCATTTGCGATATCTGCGCGGGTCATGCTGCCCGGCGGTCCGGTCAAAGGAACTGAAGCGATGCTGGATGCGAAACTCCGTCGGTAGAAAGCCGCGAAGGGTGCTCGGCAAGCGTGTGACGCTTGGCGGAACACGGGCGACGCGTCCTCGTGCGAAGGATCGGATC
>JBLINN010000099.1:0-12921 GCA_047639325.1 Paracoccaceae bacterium
CTGTTGCCAGCAATCGCCAAACCAGAAAGCTGTTTGACTGCACACGGCCAAGGCGGTAATCCGAGGGGCAGCATCAAAGGCAGCTTACAGACGCTATGCAGGTTATCTTTCACACGGGCGCGCACCATACGGACGATGAACGCCTGTTGAAATGCCTGCTGCGCAACAAAGATGATTTTGCCAAACGTGGCGTCTCGGTCCCCGGCCCCAGCAAATACCGCACACTTCTGAAAGAGGCCTTTAAAGCCCTGCAAACCAACGAGCCGTCGCCCGAGGCGCGGGATGTGTTGATTGACGCCATCCTGGACGAGGAAATGGCCGATCGGCTGATCCTGTGCAACGCGCATTTCTTTGGCTCGCAGCGCCATTCGATTGTCGCCGGGGCGCTGTACCCTGACGCCGCTCAGCGGATTTCGAATTTGCGGAAATTGTTCGCGTTCGACCAGATCGAAATGTTCATGGCTATCCGCAATCCGGCGACGTTTCTGCCGGCCGTTCTGGGCAAAGCGCCGGAACGCAAAATCCGCGAGGCGATGGGCGACAAGGACCCCCGCGAAATCCGCTGGTCCGAGATGCTGTTGCGTATCCGCGAGGTTGCGCCAGACATCCCTATCACCATCTGGTGTAATGAGGATACGCCGCTGATCTGGGGGCAGGTTGTGCGCGATCTGGCCGGTCTGGAACATGGCGAAAAGATTATTGGCGGCTTTGATCTGCTTGCAGAAATCATGTCCAAGGAGGGCATGAAGCGGTTCCGCGCCTATCTGCACACACACAAAGATATGTCCGAAATGCAAAAACGCCGGGTGATCGGCGCATTTCTGGACAAGTTCGCGCTTGAAGACGCGGTCGAGGAAGAGCTGGACCTGGCAGGTTGGACAGATGAGCTGGTGGATGAGATGACCGAAATCTATGACGAGGACGTTCTGACCATTCAGGGCATCCCCGGCGTGCAAGTGATCAGCCCCTGATCTGGGCGCGATCTGGGCGCCCCAACGATACGGATAGGCCCGCGAAACCCCTTGCATCGCCGCCTGAACGCTTGGCATACCGGCGGGCAAAGCGATATTTCGAAAGACCCGCAATGCCTTGCCGCCTGCCCCGCCCTTTGTTTCTAGCTCAGATAATGGCTGTGACGCTGTGGGCCGTGCTGGGCTGTTGGGCGGGGGCGGCGATGGCTGGTCAACCAATCACGGTGTTTGCGGCGGCCAGCCTGAAAAATGCGCTGGATGAGGTGGCCGATCTTTATACCCAAGATACCGGCACCGGGGTCAGCCTGTCTTATGGTGGCAGCTCCGCCTTGGCGCGCCAAATTCAGTACGGCGCTCCGGCGCATCTGTTCCTGTCGGCCAATGCTGCCTGGACGGATATCCTGGCTACCCAAGGCCTGCTTAAACCCGGAACCCGGGTTGACCTGCTCAGCAACCGGCTGGTGCTGATCGCCGCGCCGGATGTTGCGACCACATTGGTCATCGGCCCGGGCATGGACCTGTCAGGCGCGCTGGGCGAGGACAAGCTGGCCATGGCGCTGGTTGATGCTGTGCCTGCCGGGATATATGGCCGCGCGGCGTTACAATCGCTGGGGGTATGGGACAGCGTGCAGGGGCAGATTGCCCAGACCGACAATGTGCGCGCCGCGTTGCGGCTGGTGTCGGTGGGCGAGGCCCCGTTGGGCATCGTCTATGCCACTGACGCCGCCGCTGATCCAACCGTTCGGATCGTTGGGATGTTTCCCGAAAACACGCATCCCCAAATCCTCTACCCAATGGCCCTTTTGGCAGAGGGCAACACCGGCGACGCCCGCGCTTTTGCCGCGTTTCTGTCCGGCCCGCAGGCGCGCGCGATTTTTGACCGGCACGGGTTTAGCACCCCCGAAACCCGCCCCAAAGGCACCCCATGACCGGCTGGCTTGGCCCGCAGGAATGGCAGGCGGTTGCCTTGTCGCTGAAAGTGGCCTGTTGGGCGACCGTGCTCAGCCTGCCGCCCGGCATTCTGGTGGCCTATGCGCTGGCCCGCGGCCAGTTTCGCGGCAAACAACTGCTGAACGGGTTGGTGCATCTGCCGCTGATCCTGCCCCCCGTCGTCACCGGCTATCTGTTGTTGCTGACCTTCGGGCGGCGCGGGTTGATTGGCGGCTGGCTGGAAGAAACATTCGGGTTGGTGCTGGCCTTTCGCTGGACCGGGGCGGTTTTGGCCGCAGCGATCATGGCGTTTCCGCTGATGGTTCGCGCCATCCGGCAGGCGATCGAGGCGGTGGACCCAAAGCTGGAAGAGGCCGCCGCCACCCTGGGCGCGCCACGCCTGTGGGTGTTTGCCACCATCACCCTGCCGCTGATCCTGCCGGGGCTGATCACCGGCGCGGTGCTGGCCTTTGCCAAGGCGATGGGCGAATTCGGCGCGACAATCACTTTTGTCTCCAACATTCCCGGCCAGACGCAAACATTGCCATCCGCCATCTATACCTTTTTGCAGGTCCCCGGCGGCGAGACGTCAGCGTTGCGGCTGGTGGCAGTTTCGGTGGTTGTCGCCATGACCGCCCTGCTGGTGTCTGAAATGCTGGCCCGGCGCGCCGCCAAACGGGTGGCCGGCGGATGAGCCTGTCTGTTGATATCTCGCACCCGTTTGGGGCGTTCGACCTGCGCGTCGCATTCGAGGCGCCCGGGGGCATTACCGCGCTGTTTGGCCGGTCCGGCACCGGCAAAACCACGGTGGTCAACGCGGTGGCCGGGCTGTTGCGCCCCAAGGCGGGGCGGATCGTGCTGTCTGGCGAGGTTCTGTTTGATGCGGATGCCGGTATTTGCCTGCCACAACACAAGCGGCGGCTGGGCTATGTGTTTCAGGACGGGCGGCTGTTCCCGCACCTGTCCGTGCGCCAAAACCTGACCTACGGGCTGCGCTTTGCCCCACCCGGGGCCACCGGCCCGCAGCTGAACGAGGTTAGCGATTTGCTTGGCATATCGGCCTTGTTAGATCGCCGCCCCGGCGCGCTGTCGGGCGGCGAAAAACAGCGGGTGGCGATTGGCCGGGCGTTGCTGTCGCGCCCGCGCATGTTGCTGATGGACGAACCGCTGGCGGCGCTGGATGCGCCCCGCAAAGAAGAAATACTGCCCTATCTGGAACGGCTGCGCGACCACACGGATATTCCGGTGCTGTACGTCAGCCATTCCGTCGCCGAAGTGGCGCGGTTGGCCACCTCCGTAGTGGTGCTGGAAGACGGCCATGTGGCGCGCGCAGGCCCGGCAGAACAGGTCCTGTCGGACCCCGACATGGTGCGGCAACTGGGCGTGCGCGAGGCCGGTGCCGTGCTGCCCGCCACCATTGCGCGCCATCACAGCGATGGGCTGACTGAACTGGCGGTGTCTGGCGGGCGGTTATTTTTGCCGCTGATGGACAAACCGGTCGGGCATCTGACCCGGGTGCGGATATTGGCGCATGACGTGATCGTGGCGCGTGGCGGTCCGCCAACCGGGCTGTCGGCGCTGAACATCCTGCCCGCAGACATCATCGCGCTGCGCGGTGGCACCGGGCCGGGCGTCATAGTCCAAATGCAATGCGGCAGTGACCGGTTGCTGGCGCGGATCACCCGGCGGTCGGCAGACGCGCTGGCGCTTACCCCGGGCGATGCGGTGCATGCGGTGATCAAATCGGTGTCAATTGCCCGCACCGATATTGGCACCGGGTAAGAACCCGGCACCAAAGGCGCTTACATACCCAGCGCTTCTTTATACATTTCCAGCACCGCCTCTTCTTCGGCAATGTCGTCCTTGTCGCGCTTGCGCAGGGCAATCAGCTTGCGCATGACGGCGGTGTCATAGCCGCGCCCTTTGGCCTCGGCCATGACCTCTTTCTGCTGGTCGGCAAGGTCCTTCTTTTCGGCATCCAGCCGCTCGATCCGTTCGATGAACTGGCGCAGTTCGCTGGCGGTTACCTTATAGCTGGCGTCGGACTCGGATTCGCTCATGGGGGGGCTCCGTCTGAATGGGTCTAAAAGCGTGAATGCGCGGGATACTACCCCCTTAAGCGCGCCGCAAGACGGGAAACATCCCGATATGTCGCATTCATCGCTTGCTCCAAATGCCAACCTGGCCTATTGCAAACGAGCTTTGGTTCGATGGCGCGAGTCGTCGATAAAAGGGAACGCAGTGCGGTCTGTAACGGGCCAACTCTGCGACTGCCCCCGCAACTGTAGGCGGATAGTGCGGTCAGAATATACCACTGAGCCCTGATATGGGGGTTCGGGAAGGTCTGATCCGTGCCGTGACCCGCAAGTCAGGAGACCTGCCAAGGCGATCACCTTCATCCGGCGCGGGGCGCGTCTGGTGGGCGGTTTTAATTCCGTAATGGTGGCACTACTCACCGTTTGCGGAAGTGCGTCCTTTGCCTTTCCAAACCAAACCAAAATGCAGGTCTGGAAAGGACCATCTATATGAAACACCTCCTAATAAGTGCATCCGTCTTGGCCGGATCCTATGCCCCTGTCGCCCATGCCGACGACGTCTTTGATCTGGGCAACATCACGGTTTTTGCCAATAAATCCGGTCAGGAAACCGACCTGACGCACACCGGCGCCACGGTCGAAGTCGTTACAGAACAGGACCTGCAACAGGCCGGGGAAACCACCGTTGCCGAATATCTGGCCCGCCTGCCGGGCCTGTCGGTCAGCGCCAATGGCGGGCTGGGGGCCAGCACCACGCTGCGGGTGCGCGGGCTGGATGGCAAATACATCAAGGTGCTGGTGGACGGCATCGACGTCACCGACCCCAGTTCAACCCAGACACAGTTCGACTGGGGCGGGCTGACCACATCGTCGATCAACCGGATCGAAGTACTGAAAGGGTCCAGTTCGTCGCTGAACGGGTCGCGCGCCATCGCGGGCGTGGTCAACATCACCACCGATCAGCGCACAGAAACGCCGGGAACCGACGTGACCGTCACCGGTGAGGCTGGCAGTTTCGACACCTATCGCGCAGGCCTGACTGTTGCCACCCAAGCCGAACGTGGCGGACTGTCGTTTAGCCTGAACCGGGTGCAGACAGACGGGTTTTCCGCCCGGGATGGGGCCGCAAACACCGAATCTGACGGCTACGAAGCGACCCAGCTGAATTTCTCGGGCGATTATCAGGTCACGGACACGCTGACGCTGGGCCTGTCCGGCTTTGCCCTGAACTCCGAAGGCGATTTTGACGAATTTGGCGGCGACGGCCTGCCGCCATTTGACGAATTCAACACAGTCAAAACCCAGGCCCTGCGCGGCTATGCCGAATTCCAGACCGGGGCCGTGCAAAACACGCTTTCCGCCACCTATTTCAAATCGGACCGCATCAGCAGTTCAAACGGGTTTGCCACACCTTTCAACGGCGAGCGTCGCAGGCTGGATTATACCGGCGTCTATGAACGCTCGGACGCGCTCAGCTATACGTTCGGTGGCGATTGGGAGAATGAGAGTTTTGACAGCGGCGCAGACCGGGGCGAAACCGATAATGCCGGGGTGTTTGGCGAGGTACTGTACGCGCCCAGCGCCGATCTCGATCTGGCCGCATCGCTGCGCTATGACGACCACTCCGACTTTGGCGGCAACCTGTCGGGGCGCTTTGCGGCGGCCTACCGGTTCTCGGACGCCACCATCCTGCGCGCCGTCGCCGCTACCGGGTTTCGCGCGCCGTCGCTGTACGAGCTGAACAGCACAGTCTACGGCAACGCGGCCCTGCAACCCGAAGAAAGCACCAGTTTCGAACTGGGGTTGGAACAACAACTGGGCGGTGGGTCTTTTGTCAAAGCCACGGCGTTTTACACCGAAATCGACAATCTGATCCAGTTTGTCACCCTCACTAGCTTTCCGGCACCCTTTACCGGCCAATACCAACAGGTAGCGGGCACCTCGACATCGAAGGGTATCGAACTGTCCGGCGAATGGGTGATCACCGACGCCTATAACCTGTTTGGCAATTACACCTATACCGATGCCAAAGACGCTAATGGCGCGCGGCTGTTGCGGGTGCCCGGGCATGATGTTGTGCTGGGGGTCGAGGCCGAGTTTACCCCCGACTGGAACGCCAACCTGTCGCTGCGCCACGTCGCCGACCGCCCGGCGGAATTTGGCACAGTGATGGAAGATTACACCGTGGTGAACGGCGCGATCAATTACGCTATTTCCGACAACACCGAGGCGTATTTGCGTATCGAAAACCTGTTTGACGAGGATTACCAAACCTCGGCCAATTTCACCGCATCCGAGCGCGCCTTTTACCTGGGCTTCCGTGCGACGTTCTAGGATCATATCCCTGTTTGCCGCGCTGGTCCTATCCAGCGCGGCCGCAATCGCCGGGCCGCCTGCCCGCGTGGTCTCGATCAACCTGTGCACCGATCAACTGGCGCTTGGCCTCGCCGCGCCGGGGCAGTTAGTGTCGGTGTCGCGCCTGTCGCATGATGATGCCAGTTCAGTTATGGCCGATGCCGCGCGCGCCTTGCCGGTCAACGGTTCTGGCGCGGAAGAGGTGTATTTGCTGGCCCCCGATCTGGTGCTGGCGGGCACGTTTACCGCCACCAGCACCGTGCAGATGCTGCGCGACCTTGGCATCCGGGTCGAGGTGTTTGCCCCGGCGCAATCCCTGACCGACATCCCCGCCCTGCTGACCCGCATGGGGGACCTCTTGGGCCGTCAGCCGCAAGCAGCCGCCCAAATAGCCGCCTTTCAGCGCGATCTGGACGCGCTTTCGGCCCCCCCCGCCCAACGCCCCCGCGCCGCGCTTTATTACGGCAACAGCTATACACTGGGCGATCATTCGCTGGCCGGTGACATCCTGAAGGCCGCCGGGTTTGACAACATCGCCACCGAGGCCGGGCTGACCATGGGCGGCACCCTGCCGCTGGAACAACTGATCCTGTTGCAGCCAGATGTGATTGTGCAAGGGCGCGATTACCCCGGTCAGGCCCGCGCCGAAGACAATCTGAACCACCCTGCCCTACGCACCCTCACCGACACCCGCGTTGCTGGCACCCTGACAGACCGCGACTGGATCTGCGGCACCCCGCATGTCCTTAGCGCCGTGCGCGCGATGCGCGATCTGCGCCTGATGGTGGGCGCCGAACAATGAAGCTCGCCGCAGGACTGATCGCGCTGGTGCTGGCCCTGTTCGCAGGGTCGCTGATCAGCGGCTATGCCCCGGCTTCGGCCAGTGACAGCCTGCTGGCGCTGATCCACGATGATGGCACCCCGCTTAGTGTGGTGATGCGCGACATCCGCCTGCCCCGCGCCCTGCTGGCGGTGATGATCGGCGCCTCACTTGGCCTCAGTGGCGCGGCCTTGCAGGGGTATCTGCGCAACCCGCTGGCCGAACCCGGGCTAATCGGCATATCCGGCGCGGCAGCCTTGGGCGCGGTGCTGGCTATCCAGTCCGGGCTGGTGTTGCGCTTTGCCTTGGCGCTGCCGCTGGCCGCGCTGGGGATGGCGGTGCTAGCGGTGCTGGCGATCCTGCTGCTGGCCGGGCCGCGCGGTGCCTCGATCACCCTGATCCTTGCCGGTATCGCCATTTCGGCCCTTGCGGGCGCGCTGACCTCGCTGGTGCTGAACCTATCGCCGAACCCGTTTGCCGCCGCTGATATCGTGTTCTGGATGATGGGGTCGCTGGCCGACCGCTCCTTTGCCCATGTCTGGCTGGCGCTGCCGTTTATGATGGTGGGCTGGGTGATGCTGGCCAGCCTTGGGCGCGGGCTGGATGCGCTGACCCTGGGCGAAGATGCGGCCGAGGCAATGGGCCTGCGCACCGCCCGCCTGCGCCTGCTGCTGATCCTTGGCACCGCGTCTTGCGTCGGCGCTGCCACTGCCGTGGCCGGGGCGATTGGCTTTGTCGGGCTGGTGGTACCGCATCTGCTGCGCGGCGCGGTTGGCGCGCGGCCTTCGGCGTTGCTGTGGGCCTCGGCACTGGGGGGCGCGGCGATGGTGCTGGCGGCGGATATCGCGGTGCGCGAGATGTTCCCGACCCGCGATCTGAAACTGGGCGTGGTGATGGCACTGGTCGGCGCGCCGCTGTTCCTGCACCTGATCTACAAGACGCGAAAGGAACTGGCATGAGCCTGCTTTCGCTGAATAACCTATCCGTCACCCGCAATACCCGCACCGTTCTGTCAAACGTCTCGCTGACTATCGCCCCCGGTGAATGTGTCGGGCTGATCGGCCCCAACGGTGCGGGCAAAACCTCGCTGTTGCGCGCCGCACTGGGGCTGCTGCCCTTCACCGGCACGTCCGATCTGGCCACCCTGTCCCCAGCCGCGCGCGGCCACGCCGCCGCCTGGATGCCGCAAGCCCGCGAAATCGCCTGGCCGGTGTCGGTCGAAACATTGATCGCACTGGGCCGCATCCCGCACCTGCCGCGCGGCACCGCCCTGCGCGCTCCAGATCAGGCCGCCATCGACGCCGCCATCACCCGCATGGGGCTGTCCGACCTGCGCCACCGCACCGCCACGCATCTGTCGGGCGGCGAACAGGCGCGGGTACTGATCGCCCGCGCGCTGGCCCAGGACACACCGCTGCTGCTGGCCGATGAACCCATCGCCGGGCTGGACCCGGCCAGCCAGATCGCCACCATGCAGGTCTTTGCCAACCTCGCAACCGAAGGCCGCGCCGCGCTGGTCTCGCTGCACGATCTGGGGCTGGCCGCGCGCCACTGCACCCGCTTGCTGATACTCTGCGACGGAAGGCTGGTCGCCGATGGCCCGCCCGCACAGGTGCTGACTGAAGCCAATATGGCATCGGTGTTTGGCATCTCGGCCTATTACCGCGACACTGATCAGGGGCCGGTGTTCCAACCGATGGAGGTACTGGGATGAAACTGCATCTTGACCGCCCCTGGCTGGATATGGACCTTGGCGCGCCACACCGCGTGCTCAGCTGGGCCTTATCAGCCCCCGGATTTGTCACCGCCTCGCGGATATTATGGCGCGAAGTACGCAATGCGGACTTACCTGAAGACCTGGACGTAACAGACTGGTTTTTCGACCAGCTCCGGCAGCGCGGCCAGTCAGATGCCGTCGCCATGCTAACCTCGCGCGATCTGCGCGCCTATGAGACCGCCCAAGCCACCGCAGACGGCATCACCGCAACCTGCGTGGCCACCGTGGGGCTTAGCAATGCCGAACGCGTTGGCAGCCGCGTGGACCGGACCGGCAAAGACTGGGGCACGATTAACCTAGCCGTCCAGGTCTCGGAACCGATGACCGACGCCGCCCTGCTGGAAACCCTGTCCATCGCTACTCAGGCCCGCACCGCAGCGGTGATCGACACCGGACACCACCTGCCCGCTGGCGTCGCCACCGGCACCGGCACCGATTGCATCGCCATCGCCTCGCCCCCCGGCCCGCAACCCTACGCCGGGCTGCACACCCCGGTGGGCGAGGCCGTGGGGCGCGCCGTCTACGACGCGGTCCGCAACGGCGCGCAAATCTGGATGGATACGGTCCGGCGAAAGGATCAGATCTGATGCCGCCCCCTTACCCCTGGCACCCGCTCGCGGCGCTATCCGATTTCTTTCAAAGAAATCGTGTCGGAATATTTGAAATATTCCGGTTACCCCCTCATCGTCACGGAGCACCGATATGATTCCTGAGGCCCTGCTAACTTCCCTGAACCAAGGCGGCCCCGCCCTATGGCTGATAGCTTGCCTGTCGGTGCTGACCCTGGCGCTGATCCTTTGGAAACTGTGGCAACTGGCCCTTATGGGCGCCTGGTCGGGGGCCGCCACGCAACAAGCCATCACCCAATGGACAGCCCGACAACCTGGCGCCGCCCTGTCGACAATCGCCGGACGCCGATCCATCCGCTCCCGACTAGCGCATGCAGCCATGACAGCCAGACTAGACGACACCCTGTCCGACGCCGACGCCCGCGAAGAAACCACCCGCCACGCCCGCGCCGATCTGGCCGAGGCCCGGCGCGGGCTGCGTGCGCTTGACCTGATCGCCACCATCGCGCCGCTGCTGGGCCTGCTGGGCACGGTTCTGGGCATGATCGCCGCCTTCCAAACCCTGCAACAAGCAGGTGCGCGCGCCGACCCATCGGCACTGGCGGGCGGCATATGGGAGGCGTTGCTAACCACCGCCGCAGGCATGGCCGTGGCGATCCCGGCAGGCGTCGCGCTCAGCTGGTTTGAGAGCATCACCGACCGCCTGCAAGGCGACATGGAAGACGCCGCCACCCGCATCTTTATCCGTGCGCGGCCCCGTTAATGTTCGCCTTTGCCCCCCAGCGCCCCCGGCGCAAACCCAGCCTGACGCCGATGATCGACGTGGTGTTCCTGTTGCTGGTGTTCTTCATGCTGGCGGCGCGGTTCGGACAGGACATGTCCCTGCCGCTGAGCACCGCAGCGGGTGGCCATGTGGCATGGGATGGCGCGCCGCGCCTGATCACCGTGCAACCCGAAACCTTGCTGCTGAACGGCGCGCCAATCCCCCCGAACGCCCTGACCACCACCCTGCGCCCGCTGATGCCAACACCAGACGCCCCGGTCCTGCTGCGCCCCGCCGCGACAACCGACCTGGCACGGCTGGTGGCGGTGATCGACGCCCTGCGCGCCGGTGGGTTCACCCGGCTGATCGTGGTGGAATAGAAACGATGCAATTCTCTGCACCCCGCCCCCCTCGGCGCACCCGTGAAAACATCGTCCCGATGATCAACGTGGTGTTTTTATTGCTGATCTTCTTCCTGATGACCGCACAGATCGCCCCGCCAGATCCGTTCGATGTCACGCCCCCCGGATCAACCAGCGACGCCCCGTCGGACGGCCCCGCAACCCTCTATATCGCCGCCGATGGCACGCTGGCCTATCAAGGCGCGCGGGGGGCGGCGGTCTTTGCCGCGCTGGCCTTACAGGACTTTTCCGACCCCCTGCAAATACGCGCCGACGCGGCCCTAAAGGCCAGCGATCTGGCGCGGCTATTGCCAAAACTGGCCGCTGCCGGGATCACCGATCTGGCGCTTGTCACCGCACCCCACACCGGGGGCACGCCCTGATGCGCCAGACCGAAGCCCTGCTGTTCCTGCCTCTGGCCGCCGGGCTGCATATGGGCGTATGGGCCGTCGCGCCAAGCTCGATGGGTGCCTCGGCCACGGGTGGTCCGGGGCAGGCACAGGTGACGCTGGCCGCCGCCTCGGCGCAGCACACCGCGCTGGCAAACGCCTGGCAAACCCCACCGCAAACCGTCCTGAAAACCGCCCTGCGCCCCGAGCAGCCTGACGCGTCCACGACCCAGGCCCCCCCCCAACGCCCAAGCCCACCGCAAGCCGGGCCCGCGCTGGCCCCAGCCCCGGCCCTGCCCGCAATCCTACCTGCCGCGTTCCCCCGCACGGCGCCTCAACCACCAACAAACCCGACACCCGCGATCACCAATTCCCCTGCGCAACCACAGCCCAGTGCAGCCCCGACGCCCCCCGCGCCGCAAACCAAAACCGACCGCGACGTGCAAACGCCCCGCCCGTTGCGCCCCAACCTTGTTCGCCCCGATACCCAAGCTTTGATTGATACAACCCCAGCTGCGGCCCCAGCTGCCGTCCCTCCAGCACCAAAACCTGCAGCGAAACCAGCTACAAAGCCAAAACCGGCCCCAACCCCACCGCAACGCGCCTCTGGCGGTGGCAAGGCAAAAACCCCGCAAAGCGGGCGCAGCGGCAAGGACGCCACCCAATCCACCAATGCCGCAACCCGCAACGCCTTGCGGGCCAACTGGGGCGCTAAAATTCAGGGTAAAGTACTGCGGCGGCTGATCTATCCGCGTAAGGCCACCGGCTCTGGCGTGGCCCGGATCGCCCTGACCATCGACCGGGGCGGACGCCTAACCGGGCTGCGGCTGGCCAAATCGTCGGGCGTTACTGCCTTTGATCAGGCCGCCCTTAGCGCCGTGCGCCGGGCCGGACGGTTTCCCAAAGCCCCCGGCGCGCTGACCGACCCAACCTATACGTTTTCGATGTCGCTGACCTTTAAACCCTGATCCAGGCCGAACAGGTAAGGACGAAACTTGCACGCTGCCGCCCAATCCGCTAGGCGCGGGGCCAGCAAAATCAAAACAACAGGTGCACCATGTTTGAAGTAATGATCTGGGCCGGGGCCGCCCTTTCGCTGGTCGGATTGGCCGGGCTGATCTGGTGCATCATCCGCGTCGCCCGCGCCCGCCGCGCCGGGCTGGACGACGACGGGCTGCGCGCAGTCCTGCAATCGGTGATCCCGATGAATATGGGCGCGCTATTCCTGTCGGTAACAGGGCTGATGCTGGTGGTGATCGGCGTCATCCTGGGCTGAGCACAACGCGCTCAACCCTACCCGTCCAACCCATCCCTAGACCGGCATATTGTCAAACCGCGCCTCAACCACCTCTTGGCACAAGGCGGCATCCAAACGCAGCAGACGCGCCGGAACATTCTGCCCTTGGGCCTGCATCCGCGCCAGAAACTGGCTGAATTCCGGCTGCAACTTCAGACGTCCTTCGCAATTGGCCGCGGCAATCTTCTGTTCCAGGCTTTCAACGGATTTATATAGATCCTGAGCAGTCATGTTTGTCCTCCCTCTATGACAATCCAAGTTTAGCGCATCAAGGTAACAGGGCTGCGAAAACATACCAAAATCTGGCACTTTTCCCCCTGCCGAACACTGCTTGCAAATTTTTTTGGCAAACAATGCCCCCTGATGAGGCAAAATATATTACATTCCCCCATGACCCGCCCTGACACACGTCAACTGCCCCGCAACAAAAAGCGCGTCGGCGAAACCTTGCCAAATATTCCAAAACCGCTACATGTATGATGTCCCACGACGGAGCCCGCCAATGACCCCAACTGTAAACGCCTTCTTCGACACCATCACCAACACCGTGTCCTATGTGGTGCGCGAACCGCACGGCCACGCCTGCGCCATTATCGACAGCGTGCTGGATTTC
>JBLINN010000100.1:0-12795 GCA_047639325.1 Paracoccaceae bacterium
CGCTTCAGCACAGCTGCCCTGCGTTCCGGTGAATATCCCATATCATCGTCCTATCCCGCCCACCTGAGAAATAGAGAAAAGTAGAGAGGCGGACAACATTCCTGACACCGGGGGAGGTGGCCGCCAAGAAACCCGCGCCCGACGTGTACCTGTTGGCGCTGGAACGGATGGGGCTGGAACCCGAACAGGCGATGGCCTTTGAGGATACCCGCAACGGCATGTTGTCAGCCCGCGCCGCCGGGTTGTTGGTGTGCATCTCGCCCACGGTCTATTCAGCGGATGACGATTTTTCCTGATGGGCCGGAACCACAAGACGCACGTCAGCCACCCTTAAGCTGCTGCAGCAGGTAAACCTCGCTGTCGGGCTTGACCGGTTCGGTCAACCCACTGGCGATGATCCGCCCGTCCACAGCCATCGACACTCCGGCATCAATGGCGTCTTTCAGACCGGGATAGGCGGCGACGAGGCCCGTCAGGACCTCGCCCACGTTACTGCCGTCAACCTCGACGGTTTCGTGGCCATCCGCCAGGGCACGCAGGCCCGACCACAGGTTAACCTCAACCATCGCGCTGCTTTTCCAGAGCCGCCAGAATGCGCGGCGGCGACATTGGCAATTCGTGCAACCGCACGCCTGCCGCTGCCGAAACCGCGTTGGCAATTGCCGCCAGTGGTGGACAGATCGAGGTTTCGCCGACACCGCGCACCCCGTACGGGTGGCCCGGGTTGGGAACCTCGACAATCACCGTGTCGATCATCGGCAAGTCTGATGCGACCGGAATGCGGTAATCCAGGAACACATCATTCTGCAACCGACCGTCGGCACCATAGATATATTCCTCGTTCAGCGCCCAGCCGATGCCTTGCGCCGCACCGCCCTGAAACTGGCCTTCGACGTAGGCAGGGTGGATCGCCTTGCCCGCATCCTGAATCACCGTATAGCGCACAATGGCGGTTTTGCCGGTTTCCGGGTCCACCTCGGCATCGACGATATGGGTGGCAAAGCTGACACCGGCGCCTTCGGGCGCGGCCTCATAATGGCCGACAATCGGCCCGCCGGTGCGGCCCATGGAGGCGGCAATTTTGGCAATCGGCAGCGGATCGAAATCGCCCGCATTCGGCCCTGAAGGCACCGCACAGCCGTCTTCCCAAGACACGGCATCTTCGTCGATACCCCATTTGGCCGCCGCCCGTGCGCACAGCTTTTTGATGGTGTCGCGCGCCGCTTCGATGGTCGCCAGACCGCTGGCATAGGTGACGCGGCTGCCATGGCTGACCTCGTTATACCCAAGCGAGGCGGTGTCGGCGATGGTGGTACGGATGTTCTCGTAGGGAATGCCCAACTCTTCTGCGGCCATCAGCGCCATCGAGGCACGCGAGCCGCCGATATCGGGCGTGCCAACCATAAGCTGCACGGACCCATCCATCGACAAGGCCAGCGATACGGATGTTTCGCCGCCAAAGTTGAACCAGAAGCCACAGGAAATTCCACGCCCCTGCCCTTTGGCCAGCGGTGCCGAATAATGCGGATGCGCTTTGGCAGCTTCCAGCGTTTCCACCAGTCCAATACGGTCAAACCGCGGGCCATAGCTGGCTTTGGTGCCTTCTTTGGAGGCATTTTTCAGCCGGACATCAATCGGGTCCAACCCAAGCTGCACGCACAGCTCGTCAACCACCGATTCCACCGCATAGGCCGCCATTGGCGAACCCGGCGCGCGATACGCGGCCTGTTTGGGGCGGTTGGCCATCACGTCATAGCCGACCTGATGCACGTTTTTCAACGCATAAGGCGCAAAGGCGCACATCGCGGTCATATCCGAAGGGGCACCCGGGAACGCGCCGCCTTGCAGACGGAACACGCCTTCGGCAGCGGTAATGGTCCCGTCTTTTTTCATGCCAATTTTTACATCCATCGACGTTGATGAGGTGGGACCAGAAGCGCGGAACACCTCAGACCGGCTCATCACCAGTTTC
Source organism: Paracoccaceae bacterium (assembly GCA_047639325.1). Lineage (GTDB taxonomy): Bacteria > Pseudomonadota > Alphaproteobacteria > Rhodobacterales > Rhodobacteraceae > NVQY01. Next base: position 1,973 of record JBLINN010000100.1, read on the forward strand.
ACCGGGCGGTTTGCCTTGCGCGACAGCGCCAATGCAACGGGTTCGATGAACACTGTGGTTTTGCCGCCAAAGCCGCCGCCGATTTCCGACGCGGTTACCCGCAGCTGGCTGGTTTCCATCCCCAACAGCGCGGAACAGATTTTCTGCACATTCCAGTGGCCTTGGGTGGTGCACCAAAGTTCGCCCTTGCCGTCCCCGCCCAGCGTACCCAGACAGGCATGCGGCTCGATATAGCCCTGATGCGTGGCTTCGGTGCGGAAATGATCCTTGATTACTAGATCCGCCTCGGCAAAGCCTGCCTCAACATCGCCATGGCCGCTGTCATGATAGCGTACCACGTTGGGATGCAGACCCGCAGGCACCGATTTGTCGGCGGCTCCGGCACGGATCACCGGCGCGCCGTCGGCCATCGCGGCGTCCACGTCGGTGACATGCGGCAGCACCTCATAGGTGACTTCGATCAGCTTGATCGCGTCGCGTGCCACCAGCGGCGAATTTGCCGCCACGGCAGCCACAGCGTGCCCATCATACAGCGCCGTGTCGCTGGCCATCACGTTTTCCAGCACATTCCAGTTTTCGCCGGTCACATCAGTGGCAAAATCGGCACGGGTGACCACGGCTTTGACGCCTTCCAGCGCCTCGGCCTTGGAGGTGTCGATGCTAATAATGCGCGCATGTGCATGTGGACTGCGCACAATGGCGCCGTGCAACATGCCCGGCGCGGTTGCGTCGGCGCCGAATTTGGCGCGACCGGTGACCTTATCGAACCCGTCAGGCCGGTTTGGCCGGGTGCCGACATATACGAAGTTTTCGGTTTTCACGTCATCCTTGGGCATTACGACAGTTCCTTTGCTTCGGACCGCATATCGGCAGCCGTGTCCATCACGGCGCGAATGATCTTGTCATAGCCGGTGCAGCGGCACAGATTGCCAGCCAGCCAATACCGCACCTCGGTTTCGGTTGGGTCCGGGTTCTTTTCCAGCAGCGCCTTGGTGGCCACCAGAATGCCGGGGGTGCAGATGCCGCATTGCAGGGCGGCATATTCGATGAATTTCTTCTGCAGCGGATGCAGTTCCTCGCCTATGGCGATGCCCTCGACCGTGCCGATTTCGCGGCCTTCGGCCTCGGCCCCCAGCACCAGACAGGAACAGACCAGCCGCCCGTCCAGCGTGACGGAACAGGCACCGCAATCGCCGGTGCCGCAGCCCTCTTTGGCGCCGGTCAGGTTCAGCCGGTCGCGCAGGACGTCCAGCAGGGTTTCGCGTGGATCGCACAGGAATTCCATCGCATCACCGTTGACCGATGTAGTGACATGTATCTTGCTCATTGGCTTAGGCCCCCTTTGCCGCGATCGCGCGGTCATAGGCTATTCGGGCGACGCGTTTTGCCAACACGCCGGCCACATGGGTGCGGAACTTGATGGTTCCGCGTTTGTCGTCAATCGGGTTGCACGCGGCCGAGGCCGCTACCGCCAGTGCGTCAAGCGCGGCGTCGTCCAGAGCGGTGCCGATGATCGCGTCCGCTGCGTCCTGCACCAGCAGAACCGTGGGGGCCACTGCGCCAAGGGTGACGCGCGCCGTTTTGATGGTGTCGCCATCCAGTGTCAGGTTCACCGCACAGCCCACCACCGCAATGTCCATTTCGGTGCGCGGGATGAACCGCTGATAGGCGTCGCCCCCTGCCGTGCCACGCGGCGGGATGTGGAGCGCTGTGACAATCTCGGCCTTTTGCAGGCTGGTCTTGCCCGGGCCGGTCAACATGTCCTGAACCGCGACCTGGCGTGTGCCATTCGCCCCGGTGATCGAAACCGTCACCCCGGCGGCCACCATGGCGGGCACGCTGTCGGCGGCGGGCGAGCCGTTGCACAGGTTGCCGGTCAGCGTTGCGCGCCCCTGCACCTGAGTTGATCCCACCAGATCCATCGCCTCGACCACACCGGGCCAGTCGGCGCATAGCACGGCATGCTCGGACATCTCGGCGCCGCTGACGGCGATGCCGATCCGCCATCCGCCATCGCTTTCGCGGGTCATGTCGTGGACGCCCTCAATATGCTTGATGTCGATCAATGTGTCGGGCGTGACAATATCAGCGCGCAGCTGAACCAGAACGTCAGTGCCGCCTGCCAGATATCGGGTGATTCCCTGTGCCTTGGCGGCAATGGCCACAGCCTCGTCAAAGCTGGCCGGAGTAAGGTAGTCCATGTTGTTTCCTCGCAGGGTGGTGACCGCCAGACAGTTACAGAACATGCGCTGCGCGACAACCACCTCTGTTCACTTTGCGTCTGGTTTTCGCCAGCCCCCTTCAATCAGGTCACCAGATCGCCCAAATCACTATGAACTTATCTCACAGCTGCGCGATCCAGGTGCCAGAGCCGTAGACATATAGGGCACCACCCGACATGCCAGTGAGGCACCCACGCAAAACCCAGAGGTTCAAAATGTCGATCAGACCGCTCTTGCTGGCAGCTGCCATCACCACCCTTTCCCTCACTGCAAACAGCGCATTGGCCGACGGGGTAACCCCGCGCGAAGGCTGGGTCGTAATGGAAACCACGAAATCCTACGGCGATCTGATCGGCGCGGTGAAATCGGCGACCAAGGCCAATGGCATGGGCGTTGTCACCCAGGCCGGGCCCACCAAAATGGCGGCCAAGCGGGGTATCACCATTCCCGGTAACCAGGTGATTGGTGTTTTCAACAATGATTTTGCGGTGAAAATACTGGCAACCTCGACCGCGGCGATGATCGAGGCCCCGATTCGGATCTATGTCACCGAAAACCCCGATGGCACCGCAACCTTGGCCTATAAAACCCCCAGCCACGTCTTTGCCCCCTATCTGGACGAAGGCGGTGAAACATTGGCCGGTTTGGCAGCGGCTCTGGACGCGCGGTTTGCAACAATCGCCGAGGCCGCCTTAAAATAAAACGCAAATCCCTCATCCAACCGTCGCGCACCATCAAGCCGGGTGGGAAACGGAAAATTTCAAATTTTCCGGCCCGATTTCTTTGAAAGAAATCGACAATAGAGGCGCGGGCAGTCCGCCAAGGGGGAAAACCGCCAAGACGTGCTGTTTCAGGCGCCTTTCGCCTCGGTGTTGGCATTGCCACTACGTCTGCGCGGTCCTCCGCCGGTTTTGCAGGCGGCAATCGGCAACAATTCTCGCAAATAAACACACGGAGTCTCACCAATGCGAGAGCAGCGTCGATAGTATTATTTCAACCGATTACAGTTTGTTAAGCCAACAGCAGACGAACGCGCTTTTGACAGAACTGGACCACAGTATGATGCACGACATTTTCGGCCAGCAGACCAGCCTGACCAGGGCCAGCACCTTGGCACATTGGAACGCGGCGCAACTGGCGTTTCTGGCGCACGGCGCAACCACCCCGGATCATCTGGCCGCTGCTCTGGCCGAGGCCCCGGAATTTGCGCATGCACAGGCGGTCAAAGGCATGTTTTATTTGCTGTTGGGACGGCGCGAATTGCTTGGGACCGCGCAAGAGGCGCTGGCTGCGGCGACCCAGGCCGCCAAGGACACCCCCGTCACAAAACGCGAGGCGCGGTATGTCGAGGCGCTGAAGGTCTGGATGGCAGGCAGTCCGCAGGGTGCCATTCATCAGCTCGAACAAGTGCTGGTGGATCACCCCGACGACACCCTGTCGATGAAGCTTGGCCATGCGATCCGCTTTGTACTGGGCGATTCGACCGGAATGTTACAATCGGTTGAACGGGTGATGCCCGCCTATGACCCCAAACACCCCGGGCATGGCTATCTGCTGGGCTGTCACGCCTTTGCGCTGGAAGAAAACGGCGCGTATGAGCGCGCCGAGAACGCCGGACGCCAGGCATTGTGGACCGCGCCCGATGACGCATGGGGACTGCATGCGGTAGCACATGTGCATGACATGACCGCCAATGCCGCCAAAGGGCTGGACTGGCTGGAGGGGCGCGAAGCGGCTTGGGCGCATTGTAACAATTTCCGTTATCACGTCTGGTGGCACAAGGCGCTGATGCAGCTGGATCTGGGTCAAATCGACGAAGCCTTGGCGCTTTATGACCAACAGATCCGCAAAGATCACACCGACGATTACCGCGACATTTCCAACGGCACCGCCCTGTTGATGCGGCTGGAGCTGGAAGGCGTCGATGTCGGCCACCGCTGGGAAGAAATGGCCGACATTAGTGCGACGCGCACCGAAGACGGCTGTCTGATCTTTGCCGATCTGCATTACCTGCTGGCGCTTAATGGCGATCACCGCCAGACCGATGCCGCCCGGCTGATCCAGCGCATTCGCCATGACGGGCAGGTCGGACAGTCAGAAACCGCGCAACGCATGGCCCATCCCGGAACCGAGGCGGCGCTGGGGCTGGAGGCCTTTAGCGAAGCCCGCTTTGCCGAGGCGTTTGTTCATCTGGCCCGCGCCCGCCCGACGATGCAACTGGCCGGGGGCAGCCACGCCCAGCGCGACGTGTTTGAACGCATGACCATTGACGCCGGCCTGCGCGCCGGGCTGCTGGATCAGGCTGAACATATCCTGAATGAACGTCAGGCCCAGCGGGGCGGCACCGAAGATGGCTATTGCGCCGGACGCCGCGATCTGATTGCAGCCGGGCGCGGGCCATTTGATCAGCACAGCCTTCCGGCCTGATCGCTCGCCCCGCCCCAACACCCAATAAAGAAGGCAAGAGCCCTATGGCGACCATTTCGCCCAGCACTGATTTCGCCCCCGCCGGGGCGCAGGCCGCCCCTGCGGTGACCATTCGCGACCCAAGGCTGGATTTCTATCGTGGCATCGCGATGTTCATCATCCTGGTCGCCCATATCCCCGGCAACATGTGGACCAGCTGGATCCCGGCGCGGTTCGGCTTTTCCGACGCGACCGAGATATTTGTGTTCTGTTCCGGCATGGCCAGCGCCATCGCCTTTGGTGGCAGTTTCGCCCGTCAGGGCTGGTGGATGGGCACCGCCCGCGTGGCATTCCGGGTGTGGCAGGTCTATTGGGCCCATATTTGTCTGTTCTTTTTTGTCGCCATGACCATGGCCGCGCTGGACACCTACGGCACCTTTGACAAAAGCTATGTCAACTCGCTGAACCTGGCGCATTTCTTCGACGATCCGATGCCGCAGATCGTCGGCCTTTTCACGCTGACCTATGTGCCCAACTACTTTGACATTCTGCCGATGTATCTGGTGGTGCTGGCGCTGATGCCGCTGTTCATGGCCCTGTCGCGCCTTAGCCTGTGGGCCGTGGCCGCGGCCAGCATCGCGATCTGGCTGGGCGCCAATCTGGGCCTGCTGGCACCGGCGGCTGAACCTTGGTCAGTCAGACAGTGGTTCTTTAACCCGTTTGGCTGGCAATTGCTGTTCTTCACCGGGTTTGCCTTTATGCGAGGCTGGCTGCCCGCGCCGCCAGTATCGCGCGTGCTGATTTGGGTCTGCGCCGCTTTCCTGATCCTGTCCGCGCCGTTTGGGTCGTGGAAAGTCTTCCTGTGGGTTGATGCCCTGAACGGTGACCTAGGCGATCAGATCCGCAAGGTCTGGGCGATCTCGGGCGATCTGCGTGAAAAGACACCGTTTGGCCTGCTGCGCTATCTGCATTTCCTGGCGCTGGCCTATCTGGCCTGGGTTGTTGCCGGTCAGGGTGGCCATAGATTGCTGGCGGGCGGCGATGGCCCGGTGGGGCAGATCTGGCATGTGGCGCTAAAGATCATCACCAAGGTCGGGCAGCAATCGCTGGCGGTGTTTGTGTTCTCGATGGCGCTGGCGCGGCTGATCGGCTTTGCCCTAGATCAGGTGGGGCGGAATACAGCCAGTTTTGCGCTGGCCAACCTGACAGGTTTTGCCCTGGTCATCGTCGTGGCCTACACCGCAGGCTGGTTCAAAACCCATCCATGGAAGAGCAAACGACCATGAGCATGCCCCCCCATATGACTATCACCCGCCGCGCCTTTCTGGCCAGTTCCACCGCGCTGGCGCTGACCCGCCCCGCCTTGGCAACCGCGGCAACAGGCGTGGGCACACGGTTTAACCGCGACACGGTGATCATGCTGGCGCAGGGCATGGCCGCACATCCCTATGCGCCGCGCCCAAAGGTGCCTCAGGACTGGCAGGACCTGACCTACGAGCAGTATAAATCCATCTGGTTCCGCCACGATGCCGCCCTGTGGCGGGGCACAGACGCGTCTTATAATGTCGATTTCTTTCATCCCGGGCTTTATTTCCCGCAAGCGATCCATATCGACACGGTCGAGGGCGGTACCGCCACGCCTGTGCCCTTCGATCTGTCGGCATTTGACCGCACCGACAAAGTGCCAGCCCTGACCGAAGATAGTGCTATGGGCTATTCCGGCTTTCGCCTGCGCACCGAACTGTCGGATCCTGCGCACAAGAACGAGTTCTGTGTGTTTCAGGGCGCCAGTTATTTTCGCGCCATCGGCTTGGACCAGACCTATGGGCTGTCGGCGCGCGGCCTGGCGCTGAAAACCGGCGACCCGATGGGCGAGGAATTTCCAGATTTCACCCGGTTCTGGCTGGAACGCCCCGGCCCCGGCCAACGCAACATGATCGTGCATGCGCTGCTGGACAGCCCCAGCGTGACCGGCGCCTATCGCTTTGACATCACCCCGGGGGTGAATTGCGTGATGGATGTCAGCGCCACGCTGTTTGCGCGAACGGAACTGGGGCATATCGGCCTTGGGCCGCTGACCTCGATGTTCCTGTTCGACAGCACTGACCGCACCCGGTTCGACGATTTCCGCCCGGCGGTACACGACAGTAACGGGTTGCTGATGCAAAACGGCGCGGGCGAGGTTCTGTGGCGGGCGCTCGCCAATCCCACCCATCTGCAAGTGTCGTCCTTTGTCGACGAGGCCCCGCGCGGCTTTGGCCTGATGCAGCGGGCGCGCAACCTGTCGGATTTTGCTGATCTTGAGGCATTGTATCACCGCCGCCCCGGTGTCTGGGTCGAACCCAAAGGCGATTGGGGCAAGGGGGCTGTGACCCTGGTGGAAATCCCGGCGGATCAAGAGATTTATGACAATATCGTCGCCTATTGGCGCCCCAAAACACCGCTGGCCGCCGGGCAGCGGCTGGATCTGGATTATCGCCTGACATGGGGCGCGGATGTGCCGGTGCAGACGGGCCTGCCGCAGGTAATCAACACAAGCATTGGCGCAAAGCACAGTGGCGGGCGGATTGTCGCGATTGATTTTGACCAGCACCACCTGCTGAACGGCGTCCCCGAAGCGTTCGAGATGCGCATAAGTTCTCCGCACGCCAAAACCAGCGATGGGGTGCTGCAACGCAACCCGGAAACCGGCGGCCTGCGGCTGGCGTTCAGTTTCGAACCGGGCGAGCGCAAGATGGTCGAGCTGCGCGCGCAACTGCGCCGCGATGGCGCGGCAGCGTCCGAGGTGTGGCTGTACCGGTGGACCGCATGACGCCCGATCTTTATATCATGCCGCCCGAAAACCCGGCGGCGATGCCCGAGCAGGATTTTGCGTCGGCGTTTCACGACGCCAAGGCACCGGGCGCGGGGCGCGAACGCCATGTGTCCCTGTGGCGGGTGCTGGCCTTCAGCCCGGCGATGGCGGCAACCGTGGCGCTGTTATGGATAATGACCGGCTGGTTCGCCGATCAGGGGATCAGCGTCGTCGAGGGCACATTGCTGGGCCTGATTTCGTTTAATTTCTTCTGGATCAGCTTTACCGTCAGCACCGTCAGCCTGGGGCTGTTTTCGCTGCTGCGCCAAGACAGGCAACCGCGTGGTGCGACGGTACAGCCGGACAACCTCAGCGTGGCGCTGCTTATGCCGGTGCATAACGAAGTGCCGTGGTACGTGCTGGGTAACGCCCGGTCGATGCTGGAAGAATTGCGCGCTTTTGGCGGCGGCCACGATTATGCGATGTTCGTCCTTAGCGACACCCGTGACGACGCGATTGCCGCCCAGGAGCAGGCCAGTGTTCAGGCGTTGCGCGCCTCGCTGTCACCGGGGCTGGCGCTGTATTATCGCCGCCGGACGCAAAATACCGACCGCAAAGTGGGCAATATCACCGATTGGGTCAGCCATTGGGGCGGGGACTATCAGGCGATGCTGGTGCTGGATGCCGACAGCCTGATGACCGGCCAGGCGATTGCCCGGCTGACAGATGCGTTGGCCCGCGACCCCGGCGCCGGGCTGATCCAAAGCTTTCCACAACTGATCGGCGCGCAATCGGTGTTCGCGCGGATGCAGCAATTCGCCAATGGTGTTTACGGCGCAGCACTTGCCGAAGGCATGGCGCGCTGGTGCGGGCAGGAAGGCAATTACTGGGGCCATAACGCGATCATCCGCACCGCCGCCTTTGCCGCCAGCGCCGGGTTGCCCCGTCTACGGGCGCGTGGCGGTCGCGAGTCACTGATCATGAGCCATGATTTTGTCGAGGCTGGCCTGCTCCGCCGCGCTGGCTGGGGCGTGCGGTTTCTGCCGCGCATCCGGGGCAGCTATGAGGAAACCCCGCCCACCCTGATCGACCACATCCTGCGCGACCGGCGCTGGTGTCAGGGCAATCTGCAACATTTGAACCTGCTGGGATCGCGCGGCTTCAAACCCTTGTCGCGGTTTCACATGTTTCACGGCGCCATCGGCTATCTGCTGTCGCCGATCTGGTTTGCCCTGCTGGTGATGTGGGCACTGATTGGCCGGGGCGAGGATGCGTCGGTGCTGACTTACTTTAGCGAGACCAACCCCTTGATGCCCACCTGGCCGGAAATGACCGAGGCGCGCCATGTGCTGATCATCGTTTTGATGTATGCCATGCTGCTGGCGCCCAAATTGCTGGGCATCGCCGCGCTGCGCCTGACCGGCGCGCGGTTTGGCGAGTTTGGCGGCGGTTGGCGGTTTGGTCTGTCGGTGATGTCGGAACTGATCCTGTCGGTGATCTATGCGCCGATCCTGATGGTGCAGCAAATGATTGCGGTGATGCGGACGGTGCTGGGCCTGCAAAAGGGCTGGTCGCCGCAGGCGCGCAATGGCGGGCACTATGGGCTGGGCACGCTGACAAAGTGTCATGCGCTGGAAACGGTTAGCGGCGTGGCCTTGTGGGCGGGTATTCTGGCAGGCGTCGTCTCGCCCTGGCTGATACCAATTGCCTTTAGTCTGGTGCTGGCGATCCCCCTGTCAGCACTCAGCGGCGTGTCTGTGCCCGCTTTGCTGGCGCGCTGGATGGGGACCCGCGAAGTTTATCGCGAACCGGCGATCACCCTGGCCGCGCGCCACTACCGGACCGAGCTGAAATTGTTGCTGGAAGGCGGTGGCGGGGTGACACCGGCGGAGTGATCTGGCCGAATGATCTGGCCGAACAATCAGTGTGTGACGGCGACGTCTTCGTACCAGTTCAGCACCATATCGACCCACCCCTTCGGAACACCATGCCCCCCGGGGAACATCGCCAGTTCCAAGGCACTGCCGGGCGCACATTCAGACCATTTACGCCGCCAGAACTGCCCGGTTTCGCTGTAGGAATCAGGCCGTTGATCGACGCATTCATTAGCCTCGCGCCATACCTCTAGCCCGGCAAAAATGTCGCCCTGCTGAAATGCGCCGTCCCGCAGAAAGCGCCCCTCGATCGGGACTGTCTTGTCGCGCCAGCCATGGGTGTGCAACAGCTTGACCGGCCCGGCGCACTCAACCGGTTGCGGTCGCCAAAAGCCGCCCGACACGGATGCATAGGCGCTAAAGGCCCCGGGGGCCTGACAGGCGAGATAATAGACCATAAAGCCCCCCGCGGAAAAGCCGGACAGCAGCATGTTGTTGCGGCTGGTGCCAAACCTGGCGGCGGCGTCATCGGCCACATCCTGCAAGAACTGGGTTTCGTCGCGCCCTTCCCAGCCGGGAAAGAAATTCCAGACCCGGCCCGCGCCACTGCGAAAACTGCGCGATCCGGTGGGGGCGATCACCGCATAGCCGCGCGCCAGCAGCGATTTGGTCATGCCGCCGTTGCGCATGACATTGGCGCCATTGCTGCCTGCGCCGTGCAGGAACATCACAACCGGCGAGGCCACACCGCCGCCTTTGGGCAAGACGATGTGGTATTCCCCGTCCGTCAGCAAACAGGCATCCGGATCCGGGCCGCAGGTTGCCAGGGCCGGGCTGGCCGACATCGCAAAACCGCACAGGCCGCACAGGCAGTACAGACCATAGAAGACATTCATAAACCGCTTCATCGGGACGCTTCCTTGTAGGGGTTGGTTGGCAGGTTGCTGGCCAGCCAACCGGGACCGGCACGTGAGCCTAACATGCCTTCGGGGACATCGATAATCGTGACAAACCCGGCCTCGGCCAGACGCGCGCTCATCCGGGCAGAGCGCACGCCGCGCGCGCAGATCAGGGCAATAGGCGTGGCCAAGTCGCCATCTGTCATAGCGATAAGCGCGTCGACAAAATCCTTGCGCCGCATGTCCAGCGGCTGCGCACCAGCGCCAACACCGGTTTTGCGCCACTCATCCGGGCGGCGGATGTCGATCAGGGTAATGTCACCGTCCAGCGCCTGACGGTGTGCCGCGCCAACACTCAGGTCGACGCCGGTATTGGCCGGAGTCAGCAAAGCCCAAAACGAGACCGGAGCCACGGTGGCCCATAACAGAACCGCCAGTCCAGCAAGCGTCAGACCGCCCGTCAACCCAAGCAGCAGATTGCGGCGTGTCGCAAAGGTCTGTGTCTGCGTGCGGGTCATCAGCGGCCTCTGCTCCCGGTTTACAACAGGGCCGTCGAAACAGGCCTTGTTACGGCTTGGTAGCACGAAATTCTGCGTTTCGTCCCGTTCTGCAGGGCGTTCCCGTTCAA
>JBLINN010000101.1:0-12725 GCA_047639325.1 Paracoccaceae bacterium
AGCGGCCAGTCATCCGGTTCGATGATCAGCGGCATCCGGTGGTGGATCGCCGAAACCTGCGTGTTGGCAGGCGTCGTGACAATGGCGCAGGTCGGCGTGCCATTCTCCGGCCCCCAGCTCTGCCAAATCCCGGCAAAAGCGATCGGCGCACCGTCACGGCGGTGAAAATACCACGGCAACCGCGCGCCCTGTTCGGTCTTGGTCCACTCATAAAACCCGGTGGCCACAATCAAACAGCGCCGCTCGCGGCACGCGGCGCGAAACGCGGGCTTTTCCGCGATGGTCTCGGCGCGGGCGTTGATCAGCAGCGGCCCGGCATTTTCCGCCTTGTACCACTGCGGCAAGAACCCCCAGCGCATCGCCACCAACTGGCGGGCGGCCTCGCCACTGCGCACCGCGAGGACGGCATTGGTCGGGCAAACATTGAAATTGGGCACATCCGGCAAGCTGTTGGCCGGTTGCGCCGCAAATAGCTGCGCCATCGCATCGGTTGGCAGGGTTATGGCAAAGCGTCCGCACATCGCATCAGCATACGCGGCCAAGGCAAAGCCCGCCAGCCTGAACACCACGGCGAAACAGACCCTTGCAAACCTTCGGAGAACGCGCAAAGAACAAGCGCATGACAGCACAAAACGATCTGCAATCCGTTCTGGCCCTGCTGCAAAGCGGCCGCCACAAACCAGCCCTGAAAGCCGCAAAATCCGCAATGCGCCGGTACAAGACCCACCCGGCCTTCCCCAATTTTGCCGGGATCGCCATGGGTGCTACCGGCCACCCGGGCGAGGCTGTGGGGTATTTCAAAAAGGCGCTGTCGCTGGACCCCGGGTATCACGATGCCCGAAAAAACCTGGCGCAAACCCTGGTTGTTTTGGGGCGATCAGAACCGGCGGTCCGCCTGCTGGACAAGCTGGTTTCGGCGCTGCCGAACGACGAAAGCGCGTGGTACCTTCTGGCGCAGGCGCATATGGGTCTGGGCCAGCTGCCCGAGGCGCTGACTGCCGCCACAAAATCCATCGCCCTGAACCCCGGCCAAGCCCGAAGCTATAATCTGCGTGCAGTGGTGTATGACCGATCGGGCCAGACCAACGAGGCGCTGGAAGATTATGAAACCGCGCTGAAAATCGACCCGGACGATGTCGAAACCCTGGTCAATATCAGCCTGCCTTTGGCGCGCCAAACCCGTCAGGCCGACGCATTGCAGGCCGTGTCGCGCGCCGTTGCGTTGAACCCGGCGCATTCTGGCGCGCGTCTGCGTCTTGCAGCACAGTTGACGGAAAGCGGCCAGACCGACGAGGCCATTGCCCAATATCACCACCTGTTGGATATTGCGCCGACCCATGCCGAGGCGCTGGAGATGCTTTCAGCGCTTCAGTCTCGTGACCAGAACCAATCGCTGGAGCCAATTGTGCGCGCGGCCCTGAAACATGTCGCCAAAAAGTCCGAAGCGCGGGCCAGCCTGTATTTCGCCTTGTCCCGGATCACCGGGCAGAATGGTGATACCATCGCCGCCGCCGACATGTTGGCCACCGCCAACCGGGAGATGGCCGCAATCCTGCCCTATGATGCAGCGACAGATACCGACCTGCATCGCAAGATCACCAACCGGGTCTATGCCGCCGCCTCCCCGCCCAAAGCCGGGGCAAATACGCCAACCCCAATCTTTGTGGTGGGGCTGCCGCGGTCCGGCACAACCCTGACCGAGGCCATATTGGGCGCGCACCCCCTGGTGAAACCACTGGGCGAGCGGATTGCAGCAGGCGCTTTGCTGGGGCCGGTCATCAACGGCGATCAGCCCTTTGCCGATCCCGACATTGCCCGGTTTGTTGAAAACGACACGCAGCGGCTGCCCGATATCCCGCCGGATTGTGTGGCCTATGTCGACAAGATGCCGGACAATTACCGTCTGATCGGCTTCTTGAAAAGGGCCTACCCCAATTGCCGGATCATCAATGTCAGACGCGATCCACGGGACGTGGCCGTCTCTATGTGGCGGGCGCATTTCTCTGGATCGGCCTTGGCATACGCCTATGATCTTGGGGCAATGGCGCATCGGTTCAATCTATATGAGCAGACCATGGCCCATTGGCGCGCCACCTTCCCAAACCAGATTTACGATCTGAGCTACGAAGCATTGGTTGGTGACGTCGCACAGGCCAGCAAGGCGATGGCAGACTATTGCGGGTTGGATTGGGACGCCACGATGGCGCGCCCTGATCTGAATGCCGACCAAATCCTGACCCTCAGCGCGGGTCAGTTGCGCCAGCCGGTACATTCACGATCCGTTGGCGGGTGGCGCCAGCACAGCGATATGCTGGCGCCGTTTATCGAACGGCTGGACCCGGGTTTGTGGACCGAACTCCAGTAACCGGGGCTATTTCTGCGCGATACGCCCGTCCACATAGGGCTGATACGGCGCATGGGCGGCCAGATATTCCGCCGTGACATCCGCCAGGTCAGGGCCAAAGTCATAGGCGTTCTTGTCATCGCCGCTGAACACCTTGTACCCGTCCCCGCCATTGCGGACGTAATTGTTGGTCACCACCAGATAGATCGCGGCGGGGTCGATCGGCATGAACCCGTCCTTGCCCGCCACCATCACATCCGAAACCCGGCCCTCGTTTGGCGCCACCGACATGTCCCAGCTAAACGTCAACCCTGCGACCTGTGGAAACCGTCCTTTGACCTCTTCCACCTGGCTGACGCCGTTTTCCAGCGCGTCGATCACGCCCTGACCGTTGATTTCAAAAGTCGACAGGGTGTTCTGGAACGGAAGCACGGTCAGCACATCGCCCATCGTCACCTCGCCTGCGTCAATGCTGGCGCGCAAGCCGCCCGAGTTTGAGATCGCGATGGTCACGCCTTGATCCGCCACCCGGTCCAGCATCGCGTCGGCCACCAGATTGCCGATCTGGCATTCCTGCACCCGGCACACAGACCGGTCACCGTTGATCAAACCTGCGGATTCAGCCACCACCTTGTTGCGGATCTCTTCCAGCGGTCTGGCCAGTTCGGCAATCCGCGCCACGGTGTCGCCGTCTTCGGCCACGGTGCCATCCATCGAAATCGGCTCACCCACGGCCTCGGTGATGTTGCCCGCGTCGTCAAAGCTGACGTTCAGCTCACCCAAAAATTTGCCATAGGCATAGGCCTGCACAATCGCCGTTTCCCCAACCATCGTCGGATAAGGCCCAACCGCGCGATCCGACGTGTTGCTAAGGTAGCTGTTGGAATGCCCGCCCACGATCACATCCACCCCGGTGGTGCCCGCCGCGACGCGCTGATCCACGATATAGCCGGAATGCGACAGCACGATAATCTTGTTGACGCCCATGGCCGTCAGCGCATCAACCTCGCCCTGCACCGCCGCCACCGGATCGCTGAAGATCACGTTGGGGCCGGGGCTGGCCAGCTCGTCCGTGTCCTGCGGCGTCAGCCCGATCAGGCCCAGCTTTTCGCCACCGCGTTCGATCACCGTGGATTTGGCCAGCTTGCCCGCCAGCAATTCTTCGCCACTGACATCGGCATTGGACATCAGCACCGGAAAATCGACCGCATCCATAAAGCCGCGCAAAACCTCGGGGCCATCGTCGAATTCGTGGTTGCCCACGGTCATCGCGTCATAGCCCATCTTGTTCATCATCTCGGCAGCTACTTTGCCTTTGTAATAGGTGTAAAACAGCGAGCCTTGGAATTGGTCACCGCCATCCACCAGAATCGAATTATTCGACCGCGCCCGGGCGTCGGCAATCGCCGTCACCAACCGGGCCGAGCCACCAAAGCATTTGCCTTCGGCATTCGCTTCTGCATCGCAACCACTGTCGTATTTGCTGACCGGCTCGAACCGTGAATGGAAATCATTGGTGTGCAGGATGGTCAGCTGATAATCGGCTGCCGCAATCCCGGCCGTCAGGCCAAGGGCCGCCACAGAAGCCAGAAAACGAGTGATCATGGTTACATTCTCCCAGTTAGGTGTTTTGCCAGAATGTTGCGCTGCATTCTTGCCGGAGTCAAAGGTTCAAACCGCTGACCTTGCGGCCATTGCGGGTTGATTTCGACCCAAAGCCGGGGCATCACTAGCCCCATGCTGATATACAAAATTTTCCGCGCGCCCGAGTGGGCGACATTTCAGGTCCAGGGCGAAACACTGGGCGCGCCGATTGACCTGGCGGACGGGTTTGTGCATTTTTCCACCGCAGAACAGGCCGCCGAAACCGCTGCCAAACACTTTGCGGGCGTTGATGGCCTGATGCTGCTGGCGTTGGATGGCGACGCGTTGGGCGAGGCTCTGAAATGGGAGGTATCGCGCGGCGATGCCCTGTTCCCGCATCTGTACCGGGCGCTGCGGCTGCAAGACATTTTGTGGGCCAAGCCGCTGCCGCTGATCAACGGCGTGCATCAATTCCCGGACGGCATCGCATGACATGGCTGGAACGGGCCGGGCTGGCGGCGCTGCACCGGGTTGACCCGGAAACCGCACATGGGCTGGCGATCAAGGCGTTGCGCATGGGGCTGACCGCGACCCCGGGGGCGATCACGTCGGACCGGCTGCGCACCCAGGTGGCGGGTATCGACCTGCCCAACCCGGTCGGGCTGGCCGCCGGGTTTGACAAGAATGCGCAGGCCTTGGAGCCGCTGTCGCGCGCCGGGTTTGGGTTTATCGAGATCGGAGCCGCCACGCCACGCCCACAGGTCGGCAACCCGCGCCCGCGGCTGTTTCGCCTGACGCCAGACCGGGCGGCGATCAATCGGTTTGGGTTCAACAATGACGGGATGCAGGCGATTGGCGCGCGGCTGGCGCAGCGGCCCAAGGACGCGGTGATTGGCCTGAACCTCGGGGCCAACAAGGACAGTACCGACCGCCCCGGCGATTTCGCGCAGGTGCTGCGCCATTGCGGGGAACATCTGGATTTTGCCACGGTCAACGTGTCCTCGCCCAATACCGAGAAACTGCGTGACCTGCAGGGCAAGGCGGCCCTTGGCGCGCTGTTGCGCGGGGTGATCGAGGTGCGCGATGACCTGCCCCGGCGGGTGCCGGTGTTTCTGAAAATCGCGCCCGACCTGACGCAGGCCGAACTGGCCGATATCGCCGACGTGGCGCGAGACACGGGCGTTGACGCGATCATCGCCACCAACACCACCCTGTCGCGCGACGGGCTGCATGGGCCGCATGCGCAGGAAAAAGGCGGGCTGTCGGGCGCACCACTGTTTGACCGCTCCACCCAGGTTTTGGCCCGCTTGTCGCAGCTGACAGACGGGGCCATTCCGCTGATTGGTGTGGGCGGCATCGGTTCGGCGGCAGACGCCTATGCCAAGATATGCGCCGGCGCCTCGGCAGTACAGCTTTATACGGCGCTGGTGTTTCGCGGGCTGTCACTGGCGGGTAAGATTGCAACCGGGCTGGACGCTTTGCTGGAACGGGATGAATTTGACTCTGTCGCAGAAGCGGTGGGCAGCAAACGAGAGGACTGGCTATGATCACCTATTGGCACAACCCTCGCTGTTCAAAATCGCGCGCCGGGCTGGCATTGCTGGAAGATAAGGGCGCGCAAGTTGATCTACGGCTGTACCTGACAGACGCGCCCAGCGCGCCAGAGATTACAGCGGCGCGGCAAGCCTTGGGCCAGCCCCCGGTGATCGAGATGATGCGGACCAGCGAAAAGCTGTTCAAGGACCTGGGTCTGGCCAAAACAGACAGTGACGAGGCCCTCATCGCCGCCATGGCCGCCCACCCGATCCTGATCGAACGCCCGCTGGCGATCAATGGCGACCGCGCAGTGATTGGTCGCCCGCCAGAACGGGTGCTGGAACTGCTTTAGCAACTGCGGACAGGACGCACGGGGCGCGGCGTATCTGCCTGCGCCTCTAGCGCCGGATAGCGCAGGCCCAAGGTGATGCCGCGCACCACAAAGGAAATCAGCAGCGCCAGCCACAGCCCGTGGTTTTGCAAGCTGGGCAGCAGGATGGCCACCGCCGCCACATAGACCCCAAAGCTGATGATCATCATGTTGCGCATATCCCCAGACCGGGTGGCACCGATAAAGATACCATCCAGCATCCACGCCGCCCAGCCCAGTGCCGGGGCCGCAACCATATAGGGCAGGTACAGGCGTGCCACTTGCCGCACGTCGTCCGAGGTGCTCATCACGTCAATGATCATCCCGCCGAAGATCGCAAACACCAACCCCAGAACCAGCACCACAGCCAGCCCCCAGAAACTGGTTATCCAGGCGCCGCGCCGCAACACCGCCCGTTGCCGCGCGCCCAGCGCCTGACCCACCAGCGTTTCCGCAGCGGCGGCAAACCCGTCCATCGCGTAGGCGGTGATATAAAGGAACTGCAACAGAACCTGATTGGCCGCCAGCGTCACATCGTCAAAGCCCGCGCCAAGGAACAGGAACGACACAAAGATCACCTGCAACAGCACCGACCTTATCAGAATGTTGGAATTCACCATCCCCATGTGTTTTAGCTTGGCCGCATCAAACACCTGCACCCAGTTGCGCCAATCCGGCACGGCAAACGCAGACCGGCAGAACCACAACCCCAGCGCCAGCCCTGACCATTCGGCCAGAAACGTCGCAAACGCCACGCCGTTCACGCCCCAGCCCAAGTCCAGCACAAACCACATGTCCAACGCGATATTCAGCCCGTTCATCCACACCTGAATGACCAGCACCGCGCGGGTGCGTTCCAGCGCGATCAGCCAGCCGGTGATGCCATAGATCGCAATGGCCGCCGGGGCCGACCAGACGCGAATCCGCATATACGCGGTGGCCAGTTCTTCAACCTCGGGGCTGGCGGGGGACATCTGGAACGAGGCCCAGAACAGCGGCACTTGCAGCAGGATCATCACTGCGCCCCCAGTGGCACCGATCAGCAGCGCCCGGGTTAGCAGCGCCGCCACCTCGCCCTGATCGCCTGCGCCGCGCGCCTGACTGGTCAGGCCAACCGTGCCCATGCGCAGAAACCCGAATATCCAGTAGAGCGCCGACAGAATGATCGCGCCAATCCCAACCGCGCCAATCGGTACCGCCAACCCGATCTGGCCAACAACCCCGGTATCCACAGCCCCCAGAATCGGCACAGTTGCATTCGACAGCACAATCGGCAGTGCCAGATGCAGAACCCGGCGGTGGCTGACGTCGGGGGTGTGGGTTGTCACAACGGGATCTGGCACGTTAGGGGCCGGCAGGTTGAGGGCTTGAAAACGGAGGCTGGCGCATCAGTCGCGGGGCGTTTGCGGCATCAGGAAATGCCCGACCGCCTGCGCATACAGTTTGTGGCGATGATCCTGCCACGCCTCGACCCGGACCGACGCATAGCGCCGCCCTGACCGGCTGACGGTGGCGCGCGCATAAGCATCACGCGGCAGGCCGGACCGCAGGTAATCCACGGTAAAATCGATGGTCTTGGGCAGGCGGGGCAGATCGCCAGTGGCCATCTGTTCGGGGTCAATCGCCCCGGATTCGATATCCGGCCACAGGAACGACCAGCTTAGGGTGATGATCGACGTCACCTCTAGAAAGGCCGCCGTGACCCCGCCATGGATCGCTGGCAGGAACGGGTTGCCGATCAGCTTGTCATCGAAATTCAGCTGCGCCGTCAGCTCGTCGCCGCGCCGGTCGAACGCGATCCCCAGAAACTGGATATACGGCACCCCTTCGACCAGCGCGTGCAGGGCAGCGTCGCGCCGTTGCTTGACGACCTGCACCGGGTCGGGATGTTGGCGGCTCAAAACTTGGTCTCCACGGTAAACGACCCCGACGCAGTGGCCACCGGAACTTCGGTGTTTTCGTCCACCGCCGTGGCCCGCACAAAGGCGACGTTGCGGGTGATGTGATAACAGGTGGCCGTTGCGACAACCGTCTGGCCGGGTGTCGCCGCGCGCATGTAATCTATCCGCAAATCAATGGTGGCCGTGCCGCCGGGGGCGGACCGATGGCTCATCACTGCGGCACCGCAACAGGTGTCCATCACCGCCGAAACCGCGCCGCCATGGATCACCCCGGTTTTGGGGTCGCCAATCATCCGCGTGTCATAAGGCATTTCGATCACCGCCACACCGTCGCCGATCTCGGTCAGGTGCATGCCCAATGCCTTGGCATGGGGAATCGCCTCAATGAATTGCCGGGCAACTTTTGCCTTTTCGATCATTGATGCACGTCCCCTGAACTGGTTCCCACCTTTATGATCAGCCTCGCACCCAAAGGGCAA
Source organism: Paracoccaceae bacterium (assembly GCA_047639325.1). Classification (GTDB taxonomy): domain Bacteria; phylum Pseudomonadota; class Alphaproteobacteria; order Rhodobacterales; family Rhodobacteraceae; genus NVQY01. The sequence continues at coordinate 8,215 of JBLINN010000101.1, forward strand.
GCCCACCTGTTGCGCTTGGGTTGGCATCGGCCTACCTTTGCACCGTCAGGGAGAGGTAAGGCATGTCAGAACCGCGTTTGTCATTCAAAGAAATGTGCGCCGCGTTTGATGTGACCCCGCGCACATTGCGCTATTACGAATATATTGAATTGCTGCAACCAGACCGCGAAGGCCGGTCGCGATTCTATGGCGCACGCGAAAACGCGCGGATGAAGCTGATCCTGCGGGGCCGGAAATTCGGCTTTCAGCTGGAAGAAATCCGCCAATGGCTGTTGATGTACGAAAGCGACGGCAATTCCGCGCAATTGCAGACATTTGTCGAAATGGCCGACCGCCAGACAAAAGAACTGCTGGAACAGCGCCGTCAACTGGACGCCGCCCTGGATGATCTGAAGGCCCTGCGCGCCGAGGCGCTGAAGGGGGGCCAGATTTAGGGGGGAAACCAGGGGTTTTTCGCCATACTTCCCCGCCAAACCCAAGCTAAGGCGCCTTGATCCCACGTCAAAATTCAAGTGACGCGACGTCCGGCTTACGTAAACGTCAACTGTGTGTTGAAAATGCTGTCAGACATCCGCATCTGAGCGTCTGGATATAGACGACGAGAGCACCCGAAATGACAAATGATCAAATGACAATCCGCGAGATGTGCGACACTTATGATGTCACGCCGCGCACTTTGCGATTCTATGAAAGCAAGGAATTGCTGTTCCCGGCCCGTATCGGCCAAAAACGCCTATTCACCAAACGCGACCGCGCCCGGCTAAAGCTGATCCTGCGCGGCAAGCGATTTGGCTTTAGCCTGGAAGAAATCCGGCAGTTGCTGGATCTCTACCAAATCGGTGACCAGCAGCAGACCCAATTGTCGCGCACTTGCGAAGTGGCCCGTGACCGGTTGACTGACATGCAACACCGCTACACCGAACTTGGCACGGCAATTGATGACCTGAAAAACCAGCTGAAATGGGGCGAACAGATTATCGCTTCGTTCGATACCCCCCGCAAAGCTGCTGAATAACGCGTCGCGCCCTTGGCGCGGTGCCACCCCCTAACGCCTTCCACGGAGACCAAGATGCCCAGCTATACACCGCCTACCAAAGACACCCAGTTCATCCTGCACGAAATGCTGAACATTACCCAGGCAGGCATTCCCGGCTATGATGAACTGGAGGCCGATTTCACCGGTGCCATTCTGGAAGAAGCCGGCAAGATCAGCGCCGAGGTTCTGCACCCGCTGAACGTGGTGGGCGATGTCGAAGGCTGTACGCTGGAAAACGGAGTAGTACGCACGCCAACCGGGTTCAAGGCGGCGTTTGACAAGGTCAAGGAAGGCGGCTGGCCGGGGCTGGATATGCCGGAACAATATGGCGGCCAGAACATGCCGCATGTGATTGGGGCTGCCGTGGGCGAGATGTTCTCGGCCTCTAATCAGGCGTTCACCATGTATCAGGGCCTGACCCATGGCGCCGCTTCGGCAATTCTGGCGCATGGCACCGATCAGCAGAAAGACACGTTCCTGCCCAAAATGGTCTCGTGCGACTGGACCGGCACGATGAACCTGACCGAACCGCATTGCGGTACCGATCTGGGGCTGATGCGTTCCAAAGCGGACCCCCAGGACGATGGCAGCTATAAGATCACCGGGCAAAAGATTTTCATCTCGGCCGGTGAACATGACATGTCCGACAACATCATCCATCTGGTGCTGGCCAAGATCGTTGGCGGCCCCGAGGGGATCAAGGGCGTGTCGCTGTTCATCGTGCCCAAGTTCATGGTCAACGACGATGGCAGCCTTGGCGCGCGTAATAGTGTCGCCTGTGGCAATATCGAAGAGAAAATGGGCATTCACGGCAATTCCACCTGCGTGATGAATTATGACGACGCCACCGGCTATCTGCTGGGCGACGAACATAAAGGCATGCGCGCCATGTTCACCATGATGAACGAGGCCCGCCTGGGCGTTGGCATGCAGGGTCTGGCGCAGGCCGCCGCCGCCTATGGCAACGCGGTAGAATACGCCAAGGACCGCCTGCAGGGTCGTGCCGTGACCGGTACCGAAAACCCTGATGGTCCCGCCGATCCACTGATCGTGCACCCCGATATCCGCCGGTCACTGATGGATCAGAAATCCTTTGTCGAAGCCGCCCGCGCGTTCATCCTGTGGGGGTCGCTGATGATCGACCGCGTGCATCGCAATGACGACAAAGACGCCGACGGCCTGATCTCGCTGATGACCCCGGTGATCAAGGGTTTCCTGAGCGATCAGGGCTATGACATGACGGTGCAAGCCCAGCAGATCTATGGTGGGCATGGCTACATCGAAGAATCCGGTATGTCGCAATATACCCGCGACGCCCGTATCGCGATGATCTATGAGGGCGCCAATGGCGTGCAGGCGCTGGATCTGGTGGGCCGCAAACTGGCGCAGGACGGCGGCAAGCATGTGATGGCGTTCTTTGACATGGTCAAAGGCTTTGCAAAGGAAAATGGCGGCCAGAACGAAGCGTTTGATCGCGACTTCCTTGAGCCGCTGAAAGCCGCGTCCAAGGATTTGCAGGCGGCGGGGATGTATTTCATGCAAAATGGCATGAAAAACCCCAATCACGCCTTGTCTGGGTCCAACGATTTCATGCACCTGTTTGGTCATGTCTGCCTGGGGCTAATGTGGGCACGGATGGCCAAGGCGGCCCAGGACGCGCTGGATGGTGGTGCGCCAGACGTCGCGTTTTACGAGACAAAGCTGGCCACCGGGCGCTATTATATGGCACGTCGCCTTCCGGCCACCACCATGCATCTGGCCCGCATCCAAAGCGGCGCAGACACGGTGATGGCGCTGGCGGCTGATCAGTTCTGAACAAATGGTGCGCAAAATGCGCACCCTACACTTGCCCAAGCGGAGACCCTAATGCCGAAACGCTTTCGCCTGACCCGCCGCCTGCCCATCGCAATGACAGAAGACGGTTATCGCCGCCTGAAGCGCTTTGCGACTGAGGCGGGCTTGGACGAAGGTGAGGCACTGTCGTTTCTGTTTGAAAACTTCGATTCTGTGACCAACACCGAAAACCTGACCCACCGCCTGCGCCTGTTCAATTCCGAACTGGAAGACCGCAAGCGCTGATACCCTGCGCCGGAGTGACAATGCCATGAGAGACATTTTCAACGCCACGTCGACCTGGATGACCGACGAACACCGGATGCTGTCCGAGATGACAGCGCTGTTCATCACCAAAGAGTGGGCGCCAAAGTTTGAGAAATGGCGCAAACAGGGCGAGATGGACCGCGAAATCTGGCAACAGGCGGGCGAACTCGGCCTGCTCTGCCCCTCGGTGCCCGAAGAATACGGCGGCGCGGGCGGTGATTTTGGCCACGAGGCAGTGGTGATGATTGAATCCACACGCGCCAACCTGGCCAGCTGGGGCTATCCGATCCATTCACCTATTGTGGCGCATTACATCCTGGCCTTTGGCACCGAAGAGCAGAAAAAACGCTGGCTGCCCAAGATGATCTCGGGCGAAATTGTCGGCGCGCTGGCGATGACCGAACCCTCGACCGGATCAGACGTGCAAAGGATCAAGACCAAGGCCGTGCGCGATGGTAATGCCTATAAGCTGTCGGGACAAAAGACCTTTATTTCCAACGGTCAGCACGCCAATCTGATCATCGTGGCCGCCAAAACCGATCCAAGCGCTGGCGCCAAAGGCGTGTCGCTGGTGGTGGTGGAAACCGACGGCGCCACCGGATTTCAACGCGGGCGCAATCTGGACAAGGTCGGCCTGCACGCCGCCGACACGTCCGAGCTGTTCTTTGACAATGTGAACATCCCGCCAGAAAACATCCTGGGCGGTGACGAAGGCCAAGGCTTTTACCAGATGATGCAGCAATTGCCGCAAGAACGCCTGTCGATCGCCTGTGGGGCCATTGGTGCCATGGAAGGCGCTGTGGAACGCACCATCACCTATTGTAAAGAACGCGAAGCCTTTGGCGGGCCGCTGACCCAGTTCCAGAACACACGGTTCAAACTGGCCGAATGCAAAACCAAAACCATGGTCGCGCGCGCCTTTCTGAACGACTGTATGGGCGAACATCTGGTGGGAAACCTGAGCGTCGACAAGGCGGCCATGGCCAAATACTGGCTGACCGACACCCAAGGCGAAGTGCTGGACGAATGCCTGCAACTGCATGGCGGCTATGGTTTTATGATGGAATACGCAGTGGGCGAAATGTGGGCCGATGCGCGGGTGCAACGGATTTACGGCGGCACCAACGAAATCATGAAAGAACTGATCGCGAGATCGCTTTGATCTGCCTGCGACCAATCGCAGGTGCCCAACCTGACGGACCCACGCACAGGGCTGGCCGGGTAAAGGTGAGTATTTTTAACAAGAAAAATTGCAGGACAAGTCCACCCCACCATCCGGGTCTGATCTGTCTTGGACGCACTCAGACGGGACGGCGGGGCTTTTCCTTGTACGGCCATCGGCTCTCCAGCCTGTACCGCGCCACCAATAAAAGCC
>JBLINN010000102.1:0-12706 GCA_047639325.1 Paracoccaceae bacterium
CCCCATCGGGGCGCGCCCCTTGGTGTTGGGTGTTAATTTTCCCCACCTTTGTTACCGCCGATTTTTACCGTCGGTAGCTGGTTGCCAGAACTTCCGGGTCGGTCCCGGTGAAATATCGCGCCAAGATCCACAGGTTGCGCGTGCCCCGGCGCAGCCAGCCGTCGCGGGTATATTTATCCGCACTGGTTTGCGCGCGCACCGGCAACTGTGTCAGCCCGCCTTGCAGTGCACGGATCAGCGCAATGTCCTCCATCAGCGGTTGATCGGGATAGCCGCCGGCACGGGTATAGTCGGTTTGCCGCAGCAGCAGCCCCTGATCGCCATAGGGCAGTCCGAACAGCGCCGCGCGCAGGTTGGCCCAGCCTGCCACCCATCGTGGTCTTAGGCCGGGAGTGTCAAAGGCCAGCCGGAAATGCGCGGGGCCTGGCGGTACCGGGCCGGATTGCGCGTCGCTGATATGCGCGGCGACAACCTGCGCCCAGCCCGGCCCCAGCACCGTATCGGCATGCAGCACCAGCAGCCATTTGCCTTTGGCCAGCGCACAGCCGCGCCGCAGCTGGCCGCCGCGCGACGCCGACCCGCTGACCAGCACCGCCCCGGCTTCGTCGGCGATATCCACACTTGCGTCCGTCGATCCGCCATCGGTGACGATCAATTCGCGGATCAGGCCTTCGGACAAGCCTTCCATCAGCGCAGCCAGGCAGCGCGGCAGGTGTTTTTCGGCGTTCAGCGTAGGTATGATGATACTGATTTCGGCAGGCAAGGCGCTGTCCCTCTGTGCAATGCTGCAGACTGTCCTATATGACAGGGCGACAGACGCAAGGAGCCAACAGATGAGCACGCGCCGGATTTTACGCCTGACGGGCAGCGATACAGACGAATTTCTGCAGGGTCTGATCAGCAATGATGCGGCCCGGCTGGACGATGGGTTGGTTTATGCCGCCCTGCTGACGCCGCAGGGCAAGTATATTGCTGATTTTTTTCTGGCCCGTGAGGGCGGCGGCGTCTTGCTGGATGTCGACGAATCGCTGGGGGAGGCGCTGGAAAAGCGGCTGACGATGTATCGGCTGCGCGCCGATGTCACGATTGCGGCCAGTGGGTTGAACCTGCAACGCGGCACGGGGCCCGCGCCCACAGGCGCGCTGGGGGATCCGCGCCATGTCGATATGGGCTGGCGCACCTATACATCCGCCCCGGCCAGCGATGACGGCACCGATTGGGACGCGATCCGGGTGGCGCATTGCATTCCCGAGACCGGGATCGAGCTGAGCGGGGATACGTTTATCCTTGAGGCCGGGTTTGAGACATTGCACGGCGTTGATTTCCGCAAAGGCTGTTATGTTGGCCAGGAAGTGACCGCCCGGATGAAGCACAAGACCGAGCTGCGCAAAGGCTTGCGGCAGGTGCACATCAGCGGCGCGGCCCCTGCCGGGACCGAGATCACCGCAGGGGGGAAACCGGCGGGCACGCTGTTCACCCAGTCGGGAGATCACGCGATTGCCTATCTGCGGCTTGACCGGGCCGTAGGGGATATGCAGGCCGGGGATGCCACGGTGCGGCTGCTTTAGGGGCAGTAATTGTTGTGTCGTAAGCGGCTGAAGGGCTGCCCGGCAGGCTGGGGTCAAAAGACAACCGTCCTTTACCTTAGAACCGAACCAGCCATCGTGCGGTGCGGGGGAAGACCACGCCAAACGCAATATGCGTGCGCAAAATCCATGGGTGAATAGACGACAGGCGTGGTTTATCGACAAGTTTTGCCAGGACCGATCCGCAGAAAGCCGGTGTGATAATAGGAATGGTTTTTGAAAGCGCTGGAATTTGCTCGGCGACGCCGGGGTTGTTGTCAAAATATTCAGAACTGATTTGGCCAAAAATAACATGGCAGCTATGTAGGCCGGTTCCGACCAAATCCTGAGATAGCGCTTCGTGAAAGCCGCGAAGGGCCGCGCGGGCGGCTGCGTATCCAACACTTGAGGGCCAAGGGACGACACATGCCGGAGAATTGACGCTGATGATAACACCCGCGCCGCGTTCAAGCATTTGCGGCAGAAACGCGCGCGTCACATTGAACGCGGCAAAGTAAGGCGCTTGCATCATTTCGACGGCTTCGGATGGTGTCGTGTCTTGAACGGTTTTCCATTGCCCGGCCCCCGCACAGTGAATGATTGCATCCGGCACGCCAAAATCGGTCAAAACACCTGTGGCCATCGCGGCGACTTGGGTGGAATCTGCGGCATCGCAGGGGGCTGCAATCGCCATGTCACCGATATCGGCGGCAAGGGTATTCAGGCGGCTCTCGGAACGCGCCACCAGAATGACGCGCGCGCCTTTCAAAGCCAAATCACGCGCTGTTGCGGCCCCAACGCCGCTGGATGCCCCCGTTACCAGAACCAGTTTCATGGTGTTTTCCTTCGCGCCTTTTGCTGTCCCTACCCCCACCTAGCGAGCTGGAGCCGGGATTCGTCAATGGGAAATAGGGTTTAGCCGTCAGGGAAAGGGGCACGGGGCGTGAGGCGCTGGCAATGCAGCCAGATTGAGTTTTTGCGGCCTGCCAGATTGGATCCCGATCCAAGTGTGACGCGTCGGTAAGTCTCTGTAAGCCTCTGTAGGCCTCTGTAAGCCTCTGCAGGCCTCTGTGGCTTGCGTAATTGTTTCGGGCGGGTCAAAATTCGGGCAATGTGACTATGTCCGGGGGCTCGCTGCGATGTTAAACCTTTATGCTGCGATTTGGCGGGTCAGCGGGCGGCGGCAGATTGTGCTGATCGTGCTGTCGGTTGCCATTGCCGCGCTGGCGGCGGCACCGCTGAAGTTCCAGAAAGAGATCGTTAATCTGCTGACCGAGGGCGATCTGGGGGTGCGCCAGTTGTACGTGCTGGGCGCGGGCATGATGGCGGTCACGGTGGTGAGCCTGCTGTTGAAGTGGCTGATGGGCTATCTGTCGGGCATTCTGGGCGAGGATGTGATCCGGATTATCCGCAAGCGTCTGTTGGATGGCGCGGCAGAGCAGCGGCAGAACGGTGGGGCCGTGCCGTTGGGGACTTTGAACACGGCTATTTCTGCCGAGGCCGAAGAGTTGGGCAAATTCGCCGGGGGCGCGCTGTCGGAACCGGTGATGCAGATCGGCACGTTGATCAGCGTTATCGGGTTTATCGCGGCGACGCAGCCGGGGCTGGGGGGGATTGCGCTGGCGATGATCCTGCCGCAGATCGTGTTGGTTTTGCTGTCGCAGCGCAAGGTGAACACATTTGTCGCCCAGCGCGTGCAGGTGCTGCGCAGCGCCACCAACAAGGTGACGCCGGATATGGTGGACGCGGCGGTGCAATCGGTGCTGGCGGATTTCGACGAGATTTATGAGACGCGGCGCAAGATGTTCGTCTGGAAGCTGTCGATCAAGTTTTTGCTGAGCGCAATCAACGGTGCCGGGACGGTGGCCGTGCTGATGTTGGGCGGCTGGCTGGTGCTGCAGGGGCGCACGGATGTGGGTACGGTGGTGGCGGCCATGATGGGGCTGGGCCGGATACAGGGGCCAACCGCATTCCTGATCGCCTTTTACCGGCAGGTGAGTGCCAACCGGGTCAAGTATGAGTTGTTGCAGGGGGTGTTTGCGACCACGCCGGTGGAGCCGGTTTAACTGAGGGTGGCGGCGACCGGGCCGCTTTGCGACCCGGGCGAAGGGAAGAATAGGCAGGAATAGGTGCGTGACCTGCTATTTAAACTCTGGTTTGCGGCCTTGCATCTGGGCGGTGATCACTTCCATCTGGTCCGGCTTGCCGATCAGCTGCGCTTGTTCGGCGGATTCCGCCAGCAACACATCCGCCCGCGCGGCGGTTTCGGCCACGTCGATCAGGCGTTTGGCGGCACGGATGGCCGAGGGGCTTTTGCCTGCGATCTCGGCCGCCATCTCTAGCGCGTCGCCCATTGCGTCATCCGATACCGATGTCACAAGCCCCCAGGTTTCTGCCTGGGTAGCCATGATCGGGCGAGCGGTATAGGTCATCTGGCGCAGCACGTCCGAGCGGACAAGGCTGGGCAGCAACACCATGCCGCCCAGATCAGGCACCAGCCCCCATTTCATCTCCATCACCGACAATTTGGCATCCGGCGCGGCAATGCGGATATCCGCGCCCAGCGCCAGTTGCAGACCGCCACCATAGACCGCGCCTTGCAGCACCGCGATCACTGGCACCGGCACCCGGCGCCAGACCATGGCGATTTCCTGCATCTGGTTGGTGTCGCCATGGCTGCGGGCCATCAGCCATTCGGTGGGATCGGTCTGGCCCATCTTGGCAAAGCTGGCCAGATCCAGCCCGGCGCAAAAGCTTTTGCCCTCGCCCGACAACACCACAACCCGCGCGTCCGAGGCAGCGACCTCTTGACCGGCGGCAATGATCGCCTGCACCATCGCATCATCCAGCGCATTCATCTTGTCGCTTCGGGTCAATGTGACCCGGGCAATGTGGTCGTGATAGTCTACTGATACGCGCGCCATGCTGGGCTCCTTTTATGTGTTGCGCGGATTAGGCCCGATCCGGGGTCGCGAATCCAGTGCTACGTTGGGGCAAACGACGGCACGCCAAGGGATAAGATTTGTTCCCGTTTTGTTTGCTTCTGCCAGGGCGGCCCAAAGCGCCACATCTGACAGGTAAACCACATGCCCCCTTCCCAAATTGAGAAATACGAGCAATTCAAGGCGCTGCACCGCGCCGACGCGCCGTTTGTGATTCCCAACCCTTGGGACGCCGGTACCGCGCGTATCCTAAGCAGCCTTGGGTTTGCCGCCTTGGCGTCCACAAGTGCGGGCTGTGCCTTTGCCGCTGGCAAGCGGGATTCGGAAGGGGTTTTGACCCGCGACGAGGTTTTGGCAAACGCCCACGCCATCGTTTGCGCCAGTGACTTGCCGGTCAATGCCGACCTTGAGGACGGGTTTTGGGGCCGCGCCCGAGGCCTGCGCGACCTCCATTTCGATGGCGATTGCGGGCGGTCTGGTTGGTGGGTCGATCGAGGATACCACCGGGCATAAGGACGCCCCTATCCATGGGTTTGATGCCGCCGTTGAGCGGGTCGCCGCGGCGGTTGAGGCCGCGCAGGGACAGCCGTTTGTGCTGACGGCGCGGGCCGAGGGGTTTTTGTATGGGCTGGGTGATCTGGGCAAGATAATCGCACGATTGCAGGCGTTTTCCGACGCGGGCGCAGATGTTTTATACGCCCCGGACCTGCCGGATATCGACGCGATCCGCACGGTCTGCGCCGAGGTCGACAAACCGGTGAATGTGGTGATGGGACTAAGCGGCCCGATGTATTCGGTCGCAGAATTGGGCGACGCGGGGGTGACGCGGATCAGCGTTGGCTGCTCTTTCGCCCGCGCGGCGGCGGCTCTTTACGCGCGCGCCGCATTGGGCGCTATGATCCGCGCGGCGCAAGAGGTCATGGGGCAAGGGACGTTCACCTATGCCCGCGATGCGGTGCCGGACGCGCAGGTGCGATTGATGATGTCTGACTGGACGGCCGAGACGCGCGATTAACAGGGCTTGCCGTGGGCGCAGCGCTGCGGTTATCTGGCTGCCATGACTGATCCACGATATACCCCGCTTGCCCTGTCCCTGCCCGCCACCGTGCCGTTTGTCGGCCCCGAAACGCAGGAACGACAACGCGGGCTTGCGTTTGCGGCGCGCCTTGGGGCCAATGAAAACGTCTTTGGCCCTTCGCCCCGCGCGATTGCCGCGTTGCAGGCGGCGGCGGGTGATATCTGGATGTATGGCGACCCGGAAAACCACGATCTGCGGCAGGCGCTGGCAAAGGTGCATGGTGTTACCCTGGAAAATATCGTGGTCGGCGAAGGCATAGATGGCCTGTTGGGGTATTTGGTGCGGTTGTTAGTTGCGCCGGGGGATGCAGTTGTCACCTCGGACGGGGCGTACCCGACGTTCAACTATCACGTCGCGGGCTTTGGCGGGGTGCTGCACAAGGTGCCCTATACCGACGACCATGAAGACCCGCGCGTGCTGTTTGCCAAAGCGGCCGAGGTTGGTGCCAAGCTGGTCTATCTGGCCAATCCCGACAATCCGATGGGCAGTTGGCATCGCGGCGCAGATATTGTTGCCGCGTTGGATGGCTTGCCCGACGACTGCCTGCTGGTGCTGGACGAGGCCTATGTGGAATGCGCCCCCAAAGGCACTGCGGCACCGGTTGCGGCGGAGGATCCACGGGTGATCCGAATGCGCACTTTCTCCAAGGTCTATGGCATGGCCGGGGCACGGGTGGGTTACGGCATTGGCGCGCCGGGGCTGATATCGGCGTTCAACAAGGTGCGCAATCATTTTGGCATGAACCGGGCGTCCCAGACCGGGGCGTTGGCGGCGCTGGCAGATACCGATTGGCTGGCGCATGTGCAGGGCGAGATTGCCACGGCCCGGGTGCGGATCGGTGATATCGCGCGGGATAACGGGTTGGTCCCGCTGGAGTCAGCGGCGAATTTTGTGGCGATTGATTGCGGTGGCGATGGCGCTTTTGCCAAGGCGGTTCTGGATGGGCTGATCGAGCAGGGTATCTTTGTGCGCATGCCGTTCGCCGCGCCGCAAAACCGCTGTATCCGGATCAGTTGCGGCACGCCGGCCAATCTGAACGCTTTTGCTGTCGCCTTGCCCAAAGCCCTGATCATGGCACGGGACAAAGCACGGGCAAAGGCGCGCGGGTAAACGCCCAAACGCCGGGATCACTGCGGATTTACCTGACCTTCATTGATTTTGGCCCAATCTGGTCGGGAGGGTGGCGTCAGGAGGCCCATGTTGACAGAACATGAACCATCACCAACGCCGAATGACACCAATCCGGCGTTGGTGATGCTGGGCCGGAACCTGACATGCGCCTTCTTTGTGCTTTGGGCGATCTCTGGGCTGGTGCCTGTGCGGCTGCTTGCCACCGTCCTGAACCGCATAATCACCCGTCACACGCCTGACGGGCGGTTTTACTGGGGCTCTAGCGCCCGGCGATCACCCTGGCCGCAGCCGCCAGCGCGCCCTGGCCATGCGGGATGTCCAGCGCAATCAGCCCGGCCTCGATCCCGCCCAACAGGCCCAGGATCATCTGACCGTTCACATGCCCCATATGGCCCAGCCGGAAATACCCGTGCCAAGCCGGGTCGCCCGGGGCCGCCATCCCTAGCGATATGCCAAGGGTCAGGCCCAAATGCCGCTCCGTCCAGGCGCGCAGGTCAGTGCCATAAGGCGCGCCGATATTCACCGCCGTCACCGCGTGCGAGCGATGCGCCGGATCGGCGACATTCATCGCCAGCGGCCCGCCCTGCCCCCAAATCTCGCAGGCCGCCCAGATCGATTGCGCCAGTCGCTGATGCCGGACCCAGACATGGTCCATGCCTTCGTCCATGATCATATCCAGCGCGGTGCGCAACCCGTACAGATGATGCGTCGGTGCGGTGCCGCCAAAATACTGGTAATAGACCTCGGGCGCGGCCCTTGGCACCCAATCCCAATAGCGGCTGACACGCGGCATCGCATCGCGCACCGCCGCCGCCTTGTCGTTGAAAAATACAAAGCCCAAACCGGGTGGCACCATCAGCCCCTTTTGGCTAGCCGCCACCATCACATCGACGCCCCACGCGTCCATCTCGAACACATCACAGCCCAACGAGGCGATGCAATCGACCATCAACAGCGCCGGATGCCCGGCGCCGTCCACCGCCCGACGCAGCGCCGCGATGTCGTTGCGGATCGAGCTGGACGTATCCACATGTACCGCCAGAATCGCCTTGATCTGATGCGCCTTGTCGGCCAGCAACGCCTCGGTGATCCGGCCCATATCCATCGGCGAAGTAAGGCCAAAATCGACCACCTCCACCTCGGCCCCCAGCCCAGTGGCCATGTCGCCCCAGCCGATGCCAAAACTGCCAACGGCGGGCACCAACACTTTGTCTCCCGGGGCCAGCACGTTGGACAGCGCCGCCTCCCACGCGCCATGGCCGTTGCACATATAGATCGCCACCTGTTGGTCTGTGCGCGCCACCTTTTTGAGATCGGGAATGATTGAATGGGTCATCTCGACCAGCTCACCGGCATAGATATTGGGCGAGGCCCGGTGCATCGCCCGCAGCACCGCATCGGGCACCACAGACGGGCCCGGAATCGCCAGATAGTCGCGCCCTTGCGCCAGTGTCAAATCGTTGGTCATATGTGTATCCGCCTCAGTTCGCGCCCACACTAGCCTGGGCGTTGGCGGCGTCAATCAACCTGTGCCCCTGCCCGGCAAAACCCACCAATAAGCCTGCCACGCATATGCGCTTTTTCTTGTCGATAAATACTCAAAATCCCGAATTCTCAACTGCCACCCCCCTTCCAGAAAGACACATAACCGCCCGTCCCGCCCCCCATCGCTTGCGCCGGGGCAGAACTGCGCTTAAATGGCGCGGGCATGACCTTTTTCCAAACCCAGTTGCAGCCATGAGCACACCGCCAAAATCTTCGTCCGAATTGATGGGCTGGCTGTGGCGTGGCTATCTGCGCCATCATATCCCCCTGCTGGGCATCGCCTTGGTGTTCATGCTGCTTGAAGGCAGCATGGTTGGCGCGGTCAGTTATATGATGCAGCCGATGTTTGATCAGGTGTTTGTCGCTGGCAATACCACCGCTTTGGGCTGGGTCAGCGTCACCTTTCTGGTGATCTTCTGCGTGCGCGGCGCGGCAGGCGTGGTGCAAAAAGTGCTGCTGACCCGGATTTCCCAGCTGACGGCGGCACATTTACGCACCGATCTGCTGGCCCGGCTGATCCGTCAGGACACGGCGTTCCACCTGATCCATCCGCCCGGGTTCCTGATTCAGCGGGTGCAGATGGATGTCAGCGCAGTCAATGATGTCTGGCGCGCGATCATCACCGGTGCCGGGCGCGATGCGATATCGCTGGTGATCCTGATCGGGGTGGCGATCAGTGTGGACTGGCGCTGGACAGCGGTGATGCTGATTGGGGTGCCCTTGTCATTGGCCCCCATCATCATGGCGCAGCGCTATGTGCGCAAAAAGGCCTCGCTGGCCCGCGATCTGGGTGCCACCCTGGCCACCCGCTTGGACGAGGTGTTTCACGGCATTGTGCCGATCAAGCTGAACAATCTGGAACGCTATCAGACCGACCGCTATGGCGCGCATACCGACCATTTTGTGCACTCGGAAATCCGGGCGTCTTTTGGCACGGCCGCGATCACCGGGATGATCGACGTGATGGCTGGCGTCGGGTTTATGGGTGTGCTGCTGTATGGCGGCTCCGAGATTATTACCGGCGAAAAAACCGTCGGCCAGTTCATGAGCTTTTTCACCGCGATTGGTCTGGCGTTTGACCCGATGCGCCGTCTCGCGGCGGTCAGTGGCACTTGGCAGGTGGCAGCGGCAGCGCTGGAGCGGATCAAAGAGCTGATGGACGCGCCGATCGAGCTGAAATCCCCCGACAAACCGGTGGCCCCGCCCAAGGGGCTGCCGGAAATCGCACTGGACGGCGTGTCGCTGAACTATGGCGATGCGACGGTGTTGACCGGGCTGACATTACATGCTGCAGCGGGCAAGACCACCGCGCTGGTTGGTGCCTCGGGGGCGGGGAAATCGACGATTTTCAACCTGTTGACCCGGTTGGTGGACCCGCAAAGCGGCAGCGTGAAAGTTGGCGGGGTTGATGTGGGCCAGATGGACCTGCCCGATCTGCGCAACCTCTATTCGGTGGTCAGCCAAGAGGCGTTGCTGTTTGACGAGACCTTGCGCGAAAACATCCTGTTGGGGCGCGGCGATGTCAGTGACGCGCAGCTGAAACAGGTTCTGGATGCCGCGCATGTGTCGGATTTCCTGCCAAACCTGCCCAAGGGGCTGGAAACGCTGGTGGGCCCACGTGGGTCGGCCCTGTCGGGCGGGCAGCGTCAGCGGGTGGTGATTGCACGCGCCTTGCTGCGCAACACGCCAGTGTTGTTGCTGGACGAGGCCACCAGCGCGCTGGATGCGCAATCGGAAAAAGTGGTGCAAAGCGCGCTGGACAAGCTGGCGGGCGGGCGGACAACAATTGTGATCGCGCATCGGTTGTCGACCATTCGCAATGCCGACAAGATTGTGGTGATGGACCGCGGTGCGGTGGTGGATCAGGGCAGTCATGACGAATTGCTGGCGCGCGGCGGCATTTACGCCGATCTCTACCGGTTGCAGTTTCAGGACGGCAAAACGCTGATCTATACTGAAGGGGCTGCGGCATTGACCCCAGCCACCACCCGGATTTCCGGCCCGCAGCAATCCTGGCTGCGACGGCTTAAAAATCGGCTGCTAGGCTAGGGCCAGGACCCAAACAGCGATGCTGTTTTAGGTAAGACACGGAAACCATACAAACATGCGCAGGGCCAAAGGCAGCGCAGTTTTCGCGCCCTGCTTGTCAAAAAATCGGGGGCAAGCGCAACGCCTGCCCCCGGTTCCATCAGTCAACACCCATCAGATAAAGGCGAGATCGTCGCGCAGATCGGCAAAGTCGGAAATGCCGTCGATTGTCAGCTTGTCGCCGCCGCCAAAGTTGAACACCAGGGAATCGCTGTTCTCTTCAACGATATTTGCCAGCTTTTTGGTCGTCATTTTGCCCTTCACCAGGGAATGCGCAAACAGAACGGTATCGACGTCATCCGTGAAATCGGTGATCGTGTCGCGACCGCCGTTAAAGATGAATTTGTCCTTGCCGTTGCCGCCTGTAAGGGTGTCGTTGCCGTCGCCGCCATCCAAACGGTCGTTGCCATTGCCACCATCCAAAATATCCTTACCGCCGCCGCCGTTGACCACGTCATTCTTGGCACCCGTCGAAAACGTTTCGTTATTGGATGTGCCGGTCAGCTCTTGGGCCTTTTTGTTCCCATAGTTCCCGACGAGCAGCTTTTGCGCCATGATGCTGCTTTTGTTGCCATCGCCGGTCTCTGATTCCCATGTCACGACGACCTGGCCATTTTTCAGAGTTGTGACAGCCGAGTGGACCTGATCGCCACCGCTGGTGTCATTGACAAGCACAGCCTTGCCAAGCTTGACCCCGTTGGCATCAAAGCGTTGGGCCATAATCGAAGTCCCGTCGCCATCCTTGCCGGAATCGTCGGTCCATGTGACCATGAAACCACCATCCTTTAATGTGGTGATTTCAGCCTCGCTCTGGTCTTTGCCAGAGTTAGAGTGAACTTTGATCGCGTCGGCAACCGCATTCAGGTTCTTGTTGAAGAGCTGAACATAGACATCCGAGTGGTCGGAATTGCCGTTCTCGTTCATCTCTTCCCAAGTTATGGCAAATTTTCCCTTATTCAGGATCGCCACATGCGGCGTGCTGGCATCGCCAGTCAGGCCGGACTGACCGAGCACAAATCGTTGGTTATAGTCCGTATCCAGGTTTGACCCGTATTTAAAGGCCAGACCCGAAATGGGGCTTTCCTGAAAGATCTGGAACTGGATCACGCCGTCTTTGGCATCCTTGTCGCTGGCCAGTGTGGTCACCACGATCATTTCGCGCAAGTCACCGTAGCGACGGTCATCAATGGTGCGCAACAGGCCGACATCGCCGAAATTTGTATAAACCTTGCCGGTCTTTTCTGCCTCGGTAAAGCCACGGGAATAATCGCCGTTGTTGGAAACCACCCTGTCGGAATCGGCGCTGACCTGATCGACGACATAGCGGAACTCAACCCGGTCTTCGTCCTTGCGATACCAGCCATTGACGAACATGTCGCCACCGATCGAGATCACCGTGGAATCGATCGCATCCTTGCCAGCTGGGTCATCGTCCCATCCGCCATCGCGCAGTCTTTCGTAATTGTTGTAAGCCGAGTCAGGGCCGCCGTCGCCGTCTTCAAAGCCAAAGGTCTTGGAACTGGTGCGGAAGTTGTTGGCGGGAAACGTATTCGCGACCGAGGGCTCGTCCGAGTTGGAGGCCGCCGAGTTGTAGATCGCGGTGGTCTGCCAGACCCACATGCCGTTGCCATTCTCGTCGAACGCGACATCGGGGTTTTCCTGATCGCCGACTGTCATGTCGCTTAGCCGGAATTCGCCGCCGACTTTTATGCCCTTGCTGTTGAAGTTCTGGCCATAAACACCAAGGCCATCGCCATCCTGCCCGTTGCTTTCCCAGATGATCTGATACCCGCCCGTGGCTAGGTTTGCATCAATGCTCGGGTCGGCTTGGGTATTTTTAGTGTAGGTGTTGACGAGGATTTCTTGGCCAAGGGCCTTTGTAGAAGCAACCATTTACAAACTCCAAACAGTATAATTGTTAACAATGTAGATTATTTAACGTGTCGTGCAGCAATTATTGAAGTTTGGCTATCAATCCGGGAGCTGTCAATATCCAGCGGCTTCGCATCAGGTGCGTGTCGATATCTCAGTTTTCTTGTGGGTCTGCCGCAGCATTTACGCAGGCATATTTGGGTTTCCGGCGCGTGTTGTGCCGCCGGTCCCTGTTTTGGCCTGTTGAGGTGATAGAATTTCAAGGGCAGGACCCGTTGATTCTGCGCCATCCGCGCGGGATCCGTTTTCACCACGAGGGCGTGCAAAATATCAAGATCTGGCGGGATGAGTGGGGCGTGACCCTAAAGACCGCCCGTCGTAGGGTGTGCATTCTGCGCACCTTTGTTGCCGGTAAGGTGCGCAGAATGCACACCCTACACAGGCGATGTCAGCCACGCAGCGTTTGAGCTACCCGGGTCAGGCGT
>JBLINN010000103.1:0-12671 GCA_047639325.1 Paracoccaceae bacterium
GGAGTTCATTGCAGATGTCCGCACCTCACAGGGTGGCATGCGCCAGTTCCTCATCGAACAAAACTGCGATCCTGCAATGATCGAACGCATCATGGCCAACGAACTGCGGTAGCAACCGGGCGGTTACCTTGCGACGCAGTTGCGGCGGGTTGAAAATGCGCGGGGCAGGGTGGGCTTGCCCAACAGATGGGGAACTGCATTCCTGATCGGACATGACCCTTGCCTAGCCGCAATGCATCGACCATGCTGTCTGAAATGGAATGGCCAAGGATGAGAAATTTGCTTTTGCGCGCGCTACTTCTGTCGAGTTTTGTTGCGAGCCTGTCTGTTGTGCGGGCGGAGGCGCAACAGCGTACGATTGTTATCAGGGAAGGCCACACAGCGCGTTTTCTCGATGCGCAATTTGCGTTGAAGGTGCTGAAGATACACGGCTATTCGATCTAGGTTAAGGCGGCGGAACGCGATGTGCGTCTGCTCAAGCTGGGCGAAGCGTTGCGACCGGAAAATTCGGATTGCGCGCTGGTGTTTACTGAAATCGCGACCGAAACGCTGATTGCCCGCTTTACCACTGATTGCCTGTGAGGCTCACAGCGGTTTGACCTAAGTACACAGATTGGGCGCGAATTCGGGGGGAACTGGCCAATGTCAGAGAGTGATAGACCGCAAACTGAACGCATTTGCGACGGGCTTTTCAACGACATCCTCGCCGGAATTTTGATGGGCGAGTATCCACCGCAAAGCAAATTACCAACGGAGCAAAGACTGGCGCATGTTTATGGCGTGTCACGCTCAATCGTGCGCTCTGCACTGGAGCGATTGAAAGAGGAGCGCGTGATCCAGTCCCGTCAGGGGTCGGGCACGGTTGTCGCGACGGTCGACCCTGAGGTGATCGCAAGGCTGAACCGAGACGCGCAGCTGCCATCGCTCAAGGATTGCTTTGCCTGCCGCGTGGCGATTGAACCTGCAATTGCGGCGGCTGTGGCACAGAACACACCCGCCGAATGTCGTGCGTTTCTGACAGAGCAACGCACAGTTCTGGAGAACGGGGATAAGGGGAATGAACATGAGCGGTCGTCCCGTGATGCGCATTTCCACATTACGCTTGCAGAATTCTCCCAGAATGTCTTTTTCATCTCGATCATGAACACTTTGCGCCCTCATGTCATTTTTGCGATGAACGTGTCCAAAAGCTTGACCCGTGGCGCCCAGAGAGATCATTTCAACCTGTCCCGGCGCGAACATCTGACAATCATCGACGCAATCTTGAAAAACGATCCGCAAAAAGCGGAAACCGCAATGCGCATGCATATCGAACAAGGCGCGGCACGGATTTTTGCTCAAGCGTCAATGCCGCTGAAACTTCCTGAAAACCAGAACTTTGACGGCCGCTCCCGACTGGAACCTGTGGCTGTTTCCAATACGCTTTGAGGGGAAGACCGTCAGGCCATAAATTTGTTTTCAGAAACAAATGGTCAGACGCGACGGGTTAGTTACACTACGCAAACGAATAAAAAAGTTTAACAATGGGAGAGAGAAAATGAAAATAACGACATCTATTTTGACGAGTCTGGCAATGTCGACCTGCTTGACGATGGGGGTGATAACAAGCGCCCAAGCTGCTGATATTGAACTAGTTCCCTATGTCACTGGCATAAATACGCCGCTTGCGATGGTGCAGCCTGCCGGTGACGACCGCAAATTTGTGATCGAACAATTTGGCCGAGTCAGAATGATCGACGCCGAGGGGAATCTTTCTCCCCAACCGGTACTCGACATCCGAAACAAGATTGTCACCCAGTTTCATGATTTTGACGAGCGTGGTTTACTCGGGCTGACGTTCCACCCTGACTTTGCCAACAACGGCAAGTTCTATGTGGCCTATTCCGCGCCGATCGACACGCAGGGTGATCTGGGTCAGCTGTTCTGGTGGGATCACAGCAACGTGGTCGAAGAGTACACCATGTCCGCTGATGACCCCAATATCGCCAACCCGAATTCGGGTCGGATTATCCATTCGATGAGCTGGCCACAGTTTAACCACAACGGCCACTGGATCGACTTTGGTCCTGACGGGATGCTCTATATCTCGGCGGGTGATGGCGGCTATGCCAACGACTGGGGCATTGGTCACAACGTCACCGAAGGCAACGGTCAGGACATGAGCGTCGAGCATGGCAAGATCCTGCGCATCGACGTGAACAGCACGGATGGGGACAACAACTATGCAATCCCCGCCGACAACCCGTTTGTCGACAACGACGAAGCAGCACCGGAAATCTATGCTTATGGTCTGCGCAACCCATGGCGCTGTTCGTTCGACATGGGCGATGGTCGTCTGTTCTGCGGCGACGTGCAGCAAAACAGCTTTGAAGAGATCGACATCATCACCGCAGGCGGCAACTATGGCTGGCGCGTGAAGGAAGCGACACATTGCTTTGACTATCAGGCGCCAGACAATCACCCGGCGTCTTGCGAAAGCGCTGACATGATCGACCCGATCCTGGAGTACAAGAACTGTACTGCGCAGCCTGACGGCTGTCTGGGCATCTCCAACACGGGTGGCTATGTCTATCGTGGCTCAAACGAGGCCTGGGCCGGCAAGTATATCTTTGGCGACTGGTCCAAAGGGTTTGCTGCCATGGACGGCCAGATTTTCATCGGGACAGAGGCCGCAGATGGCACATGGTCCATGGAAGTCGCCAACATCACGAACATGGACGGCAACACGCCTTACATTCTCGCCTTTGCGCAGGATGCGGCGGGCGAAGTCTATGCGCTGACCTCGATCACAACGGGTCCAAACGGGACGCTGGATACGATTTATCATATCAAACCGGCGAACTGATCCGCTAAACTGACATTGGACGTCGCAGGCGGGATCGCTTGCGGCGTCTTTGATTGACCCCGGCCCCAAAGGCCGTTTTCGGAGAATGGAAAGCAATGCTGAAACGTGTGTCACTTACGGCTGTACTTGGTTTGATTTTATCGGTTGGTGCCGGATGGGCACAGGACGTTGAAGCAGGCGAAAAGGTGTTCAAGAAATGCAAGGCTTGCCATCAGATCGGACCAGATGCGCAGAATAAAGTTGGTCCTGAATTAAACAATCTCATCGGGCGCAATGTGGGCGCGTCAGAGGGTTTTGAATATGGTGCCAGCATGTTGCAGGCGGGTGAAAAGGGCTTGGTCTGGAGCGATGAGACGGTGGCCGCCTATCTTGAAGATCCCACAAAATACCTGCGCGCCTATCTGGATGATTCGAAAGCCCGCTCTGGCATGTCGTTCAAGCTGAACAAGGAACAGGACCGGCTGGACGTTGTGGCATTCCTGGGCACCTCGGGCACAGAGGCAGCGGCCCAACCGGCGCAGATCGAAGCGGTCGACGCGGTAGCCGAGACCCGCACAATCGACGAGATCGTTGACGATCAGGTATTTGATGCGGCCTATCTTGACGATCCGGCCAACATCGCTGCGGGCAAGGAAATCTGGTTCGCGCAATGCACCCACTGTCATGGTTACAAGGCCTATCCCGGCAAAGCGCCTAAGCTGAAGCCCGCGAAATACAAGCCGCCCTTTGTCTTCAAGCGGGTTTATAAAGGGTTCAAAAAGATGCCTGCGTGGAACGAAGTCTATTCGGTCGAAGAGGTGCGCCAGATTGTGGCCTATGTCAAAAGCCAGGGGTTTGCGCCGTAAGAGGCGAGGGCGCTAAGCAGCCTGTCGATTGAAAAAAGGCCGTGCCACGAGCCACAGCGCCAGCGGCGCGACAGCACAGATCAGCAAGGTCGCCATGGCATTATCTGCGCCCAGATGCCCTGCGGCGGCAAAGGTAAAACCCAAGGGGACCGCGCCACAAACAAGCGCGCCAAGATAGCGTGTGAACCGCATTCCCGTCAGCCCCGCCAGAAAGGAAATCGTTTCCGGTAGTATAGGCAACCAGCGCGAACCGGCCACCAGCCATCCGCCCCAACGGTCAAAAAGGCGGCGGGCCTGTGCAAACCCTTCGGTACCTGCCAAGCGCTCAGCGGTTTCGGGCCCGATCAGGCGGCAGATGCCGTAGCCCAAAAGCCCGGCCAAAATTGACCCAAGCGCAGACAACACCCCCCCCAGCCACGGCCCGTAAATGATGCCAAGTGCCCCCATCACCGCCGTGGACGGTACTGGCAGCGCGATGTCTGATACGATCAACCCGATCCCGACGGCCCATGCCCATGCGCCAAAACTCTGCATCCAGCCCGCCGCCCCAAGGCGCGACAGATCCTCCTCGATCTGACCACCCCAGATCACGAAAGGAACAACACTCAGCGCAATCAGCGCAAAAACGATGAGCAACAAGCGCAGCATGTTACTCGATAAGCATCTGTCCCGCGCGCCGTTCGCCCGGCGCTTCGATATGCGGCTCGCGCCCGCCACGCAGGATCGAATTCCCTTCAAACAATGTGCGCTGATCAATGGGTGCGGGATTAAGCCAGTCTTCTTCTTTGATCTGGCCCGACTGCCCATAGGCATCCAGCGCGTTTTGATAACAGACCTTGCGCACGGTTTCTTCGGGAATACCGCTTTCGAGAGCCAGTTTTGCCGTCTTCGCGACGCCCAGTGAATCCGAAATGCCCCAGTCACAAGCACTGTCCACGATGATTCGCTCTCCGCCATATTGCTTGAGCAGTTCAACCATGCGCGCATTGCCCATTTTGGTCGACGGATAAATCGAGAACCCGGCCCAATAGCCGCGCTGCAATGTCTCGGCCACGGTCTCTTCGTTGTTATGATCAATGATTACCATCGAGGGATCGACACCCATTTCCTCGCAGACATCCATCGACCGGGAGGTGCCGCGTTTCTTATCGCGGTGCGGCGTGTGGACCATCACTGGCAAATGCAGTTCCTTGGACAGCTCCAGTTGCAGGCGAAAATACTTGTCCTCAAGTGGCGTCTGTTCGTCATAGCCGATCTCGCCAATCGCCACGACGCCCTCTTTGAGAGCAAAGCGGGGCAGCCATTCCATGACACCTTCGGCCAGTTCCTCGTTGTTGGCCTCCTTGGAGTTCAGGCCAACGGTGCAGTAATGCCGGATGCCAAACTGGCTGGCACGGAAGCGTTCCCAGCCAACGATGCTGGAGAGGTAATCGACATAGGTGCCGACATAGGTGCGCGGCTGACCAACCCAGAAAGCAGGTTCAATCAGCGCCACGACGCCAGCAGCGGCCATTGCCTCATAGTCATCCGTGGTGCGGCTGATCATATGGGCGTGGGGGTCGATAAGCATCATGCGAGTGCCTCCTCGGTCAGGTGTCCGTCACGTATGGCCTTGGTCAGTTGACCGGCAATGGCGGGATCGTTGCGGAATGGTTTGACGGGTATCCATAGCTCTTCTGTTACAGGCCGACCGGCCGCCCAGCGTTCTTGCGCATAATCCAGGAGAATTCGCGCCAGTTCGGGGTTGGCGCGCTCTGTCAGTCCCACGATAGGGGACAGGGTGCTGCCCACAAACAGAGCCTTCAGGATCATGTGGTTCCAGCGATGTTCGTCAAAATGATCGCGCGGATAGGGGTTTTGATGCGCAATCGCTTCAAACACGGCGCGGATGTTGGAGCGTAGTCCTTCACCAGCCTCGAAATGTAGCGTCTCGGGGTCAGGATAAAGCGGCAGGCCGCGATAAAGTGCTATCATTTCAGCGACATCCGCCGTCCGTCTTAGGTCTTTGAAGCGTTCCGAAAAAGGCCGGTTGCCCGAAGCGCTCAGCAGCGCCATCACGCGGGCCGCTCCGTCAATGCTCCAGCCCGATGGGTTCCAACCAACGCGTGCGGCATCCGCCTCGGCAAGATCGGCAGCAGTCAGCTTCAGATCGGCCTTTCCCAACCGGCGGGGAGCCAGCCCCAGAAAGATATGCAGATCTCGCTCCGGCGCGCCGTCTGAAATGGTTTTTAGCGAAGCATCAAACCAAGACGCCTGATCCAGGCATTGCGCCGTTACCCAACGCTTCAGCAGTTCTGCCGTTATCTGTGCCATCTGATTTCCTCCGGACCGTTACTCCCGCACTTTAGACGGACAATCGCGTGCAATGCCAGCACTACCACGTGCAATAGAATGATTGTGGACTGGTCCGGCAGGCCCTAGAGTTGAGCCTATCACTAGAGGGGATCAAAATGACGGTATTGCGCTTTTTCCTGGGCCTGTTTCTGATTCTTGGCAGCCCCCGCGCCGAGGCGGCCGAATTGCAGCTTTTGGTGGAAGGGCTTACCTCGCCCATCGGCATCGCGGACCCTGCGGATGGCACTGGACGTCTGTTCATCCAAGAACAACAGGGCATCGTACAGGTGCTTGAACCGTCCGGCGCGCTTGGCACGCCGCTTTTGAACCTGAGCGCGCAGCTCTTGCCGCTGGAAGAGGGGTTTGAAGAACGCGGATTGCTCGGCTTCGCGCTCCACCCGGATTTCCCCCGCAACGGGCGGGTCTATGTCAGCTATTCCGCCCCCCTTCGTGCCGATGCCCCCAAGGGGTGGAACTACACGCGCAGGATTTCCGAACTGACGCTGGCTCCGGGGGCGCAGACGATTGATCCTGCCACAGAGCGGGTGCTAATTTCGCTTGATTGGCCCAGCCGCAAACACAATGGTGGCGGGCTGGCATTTGGGCCGGATGGGTACCTTTACATTGGCGTGGGCGACAGCGGTGGTGCACATGGGGTAGGGCCAAAAGTACTGTGGTCTGCCTTCGAGGTGCCGGAAAATCAGCTCTATTGGGACCGTCTGGCGCAGGATATCACCTCGCTGTTCGGTTCGATCCTTCGGATTGATGTGGATCAGGGGTTCCCGGGTTATGGCATTCCACCGACAAACCCTTTCGTCGGCAAACCAGGGCGGGATGAGATTTATGCATGGGGGTTTCGCAACCCATACCGTCTTGGCGTTGACGCGCAGACAGGGGCGATATTGGTCACTGCGATTGCCGAGACACTCTGGGAATCGATCTATCTGATCGACGCGCCAGGCAATTTTGGCTGGCCGCTGCGCGAAGGCACCCATTGTGTCGACCGCACCAAACCCCGCGATCCACCCACGACATGTACCCGCGTGGGGCCAAATGGCTACCGCATTCAGGACCCGGTGATTGAATACCCCAACATGCAGGTGATGGACCCGGCGACCAAGGTGGATGCGACCGGCGTCGGCACCGCCGTGGTTGGCGCGCGGTTTTATCGCGGTGCGGCGATCCCTGATCTGACGGGCAAACTGATCTTTGCGGATTGGAGTGCTGACTTCCGTGCGCCGTCAGGCCAGTTGTTCGTCGGAACACCTGCGCAAAGCTACGGCGATCTGTGGTCGTTTGATCAGTTAAAGCTTTTGGACACGCGCATTGTCAGCCTTGATTCGGATGCATCGGGCGAACTATACATACTTACCAACGATGAACTGGGGCCTTTCGGCACGACCGGCAAGGTCTTCAAGCTTGTCCCCTGAACCCCAAGGAGCGGGCATGCAAAGAACACTAGTTATCCTCGTCGTTGGCCTAGCCCCGCATCTGGTCGGTGCGCATACGCCGCATCTGGCCAAGCTGGCGGCGCGCGGCGGCATGCGACCGCTGAACACGGTGACGCCCGCCGTGACCTGCAGCGCGCAGTCGACACTGGTGACAGGGTTGCCGCCTTCGGGGCATGGTGCGGTGGCCAATGGCTGGTACTTTCGTGACCTCAGCGAGGTTTTGTTGTGGCGCCAGCCCAACCAGCTGGTGCAAGGAGAAAAGATCTGGGACGCAGGCAAACTGCGCAACCCCGATTTCACCTGCGCCAAGATGTTCTGGTGGTACAATATGTACGCCACTGCCGATTGGTCCGCCACGCCGCGCCCGATGTATCCGGCTGACGGGCGTAAGATACCCGACCATTATGCCTTTCCGCCCGCCTTGCACGATGAGCTGGACGCCAAGCTGGGCCAGTTCCCGCTGTTCAAGTTTTGGGGGCCTTTGGCGGATATCACCTCGTCCGACTGGATCGCCAAATCGACGCTGCACATTATGGAGACGCGCAATCCGACCCTCACCCTGACCTACCTGCCGCATCTGGACTACAACCTGCAACGGCTCGGTCCCGATCTGGATCACCCGCGTCTGCAGGCAGACCTGCGCGAGATCGACGATCTGTGTGGAGAGTTGATCGAACATGCGGACAAGACCGGGCAGCGGGTTGTGGTTGTCTCAGAATACGGGATCACTAAGGCAACGGACGCCGTGCATATCAACCGCGCCCTGCGCGAGGCGGGGCTGATCGCCGTGCGCCCCGAGGAATTTGGCCGCGAAGTTCTGGATGCCGGGGCCAGCGAGGCTTTTGCTATGGCGGACCACCAGATTGCGCATATTTATGTCAAAAACCCCGAACGTGTCGGTGAAGTGGCCAAGCTGGTTGCGTCACTCGACGGCGTCGAAAGCGTTTGGGACAAGGACGGCAAACGCGCCAACGGGCTTGATCACCCCCGCTCGGGTGAGCTGGTAGCGGTAAGCGAGGCGGATCGGTGGTTCAGCTATTACTATTGGCTGGATGACGACAAAGCCCCTGATTTTGCCCGCACTGTCGATATTCACCGCAAGCCGGGTTATGATCCAGTCGAGCTGTTTGTGGACCCGGCGATCAGGTCACCAAAACTAGCGGCAGGCTGGAGGTTGGCCAAGCGCAAACTGGGACAGCGGCAGTTGCTCGATATTATATCGCTGAAAGATACGCAGCTGGTCAAAGGCACCCATGGGCGCATTACAGATGACCCGCAGTATGGCCCCTTGGTCATCTCATCCGAGCCGGACTTGATGCCAGAAGGCGCGGTGGATGCGACAGATTTCAAGGCGCTGGTGCTGAATCACGTGTTTTCCTGAACGCGCTTCAGGTGCCGGACACCACGCGTTGAAGGACCAGCGTCAGCGCAAACCCTGCAACGGCAAGCAGAGCTAGACCAGAGTACCCAAGGCCGGCGATCAGTACCGCATCATAAAGCGATATGCCCGCGATCATTGTCACGACCGCGCGAGGCACATCGCCCTTGCTGCGGCGAAACAGCAGGCGCAGGGCGATCCCTACGACCACCAGCAATCCGGCCCAGGCCAACAGCGCCAACATGGAACCAGTGGCCTGAGTCAGAGCGTAGATAACCGGAATGGCGAGTACGGCCAGCGGCCACGCCCGATCCAGCCGGTCATAGGCTTCCTGCTTGGCGGCATAGGTCAGGCCGATGATATAGGCCAGCAGACCCAGCCCGCCCCAGACCACCGATCCAGTGATTTCGGCCACGGCCAAAGCGGCAAGCATATAGCTTAGGAATCGCGTGGCCCCCATGATCACCGGGCTTAGGATCGTGCGTTTGTGAAGCCAGTCATATAAGATTACGGCGATGGCCAGAGCGATCCCTGCGAACCCGGCCTTGATCCCGAATACAAAGGCCAGCAATACGCCAGCACTCAGCATGCCGTAACCCGCCGCAAACACTGTCCTTACAGCAATCTCTCCCATCGGAATGGGCCGGTTCTTGCGTTCATGTGCGTCAATTTTGGCGTCAAAAGCATCGTTCAGCCACATGCCACCAGTGTAAAACAGTGTAAGCGTAATGCCTACAATCAGGATTGACCCCAACGAAGGATTGCCGGCCAGCGCCGCGCCCGCCAATGCATTTGTCCACACCGTCGGCAGGTTCGAAATACGGCCAAGTTTCAGGAAGGTTTGAAAATTCACAACAACTGCTCCATCACCCAGCGGATTTCACGCTGGATGTCCTTGTCCACACTGTCGCTTCGAACAGCGTCTGGTAATACATCCCAAGTATAGGTCTCAATCTCCAGATGTGGTGAGATCGGGTTGGCCTTGTGCAGCGCCAGAATTTCCACAAGAAAATTGCGGGTCGAGGAAAAGGCACCAAGGGTGTCGATGAACACCGGTACGTGAAAATGTATCCGCCATTCTTCGCCGTCTGTGGTAGCACCCAAGGCCAGCGCTTCGGGCAGATCGACATGGAATTTCATCCCCTCGGGGGTGCGGCGAATGACCTGATGCAGGTAGGTGGGCTCGTTGAACGAGGCCAGCGCCGCGCGCTGTTCGGCGCCCATCAAGGGCACCCTCAATGCGGCGCTAAGCTGCAATTTGTGAACCGGAATACCTGCGGAGCGTAATGTGGCGATGCTGCCTGCCGGATCTTCGTATTCTACAGCCGCATGGCACACATCGTAACACAACCCGATGTGGCGGGGCAGGGCCGCTGCTGCCTCGACAGGGTCAAGGCCTGTCAGGTCGCCAATCCGCGCCACGGCGGCATCGCTGAACAGATAATCCCGAAAGAAATCCACCGTTTCGGCAATTGTTTCGAGGATGCAATAGGGTTCGGGCTCAATGGCCAGCGCCACGGTGACGCCGGTGCGCGCCCTTAGCTTCACAAGATGCGCCACGCTCAGAAGGTAGTTTTCAGCCATCAAGTCCATGGCACCACCCGCCAATGGCTTGATCGTGCCGGGCACGGTGGACAGGCTGATCATCTCGCCTTCCGGCGCGATTTCTGCCATCAGATCGGCCAGAGTGTTGGTATAGTGCACCCGCACGTCACTGCGCCAATCGGGTTGATAGACCTCTTCCTTCACGCGCGTGCCGTGGAACTGCCCGTAGGGAAAGCCGTTCACGGTAACACCGTGGAAGTCGTGCTTTTCCATCAGGTCTTTCAGCGCCTCACGCTTGGTTCGGTCAGCCAGTTCATCCAGCGCCTCGCCAGAAAATCGCAGCCCAACGGCAAATGGTGCATCCGGGCATACGGCGGCTTTCACCTCGGCCACTGGACCGTTAAGCGCGGCGCGCACATCATCCCATGTCTGGGTTGCGTGAATATTCAGGCAATAGGTCAGATGCCCCAGACCACCCGGCAACTTCATGTCGCACGTGCCTTGAGCCAATCCAAAGACTGCCGGACGAGGTCCGCATCCATCTGATGCACCTCGACCCCAACGCCAAGATTGCGCAACAAGGTGATCGTCAGCTCGCCGCCCAGATGCTCCTGAAACTCTTCAAGGCCAACCAAAAGCGAGAGCCGGTTGGCACTGTCTGTGCTCTCAAGGGCGGCATGCCACAGGCGCAGACCCAGCATTTCCAGCAGCACAACGATCCGCTCGTCTTCGCCTTCTGGCAACAGCCCCGCCAGCACCGAATAGCGCGCATCAAGAGCGATGCCGATTGCCACAGCCTCACCGTGCCTCACATGATGATTGCTTAACGCTTCCAGTTTATGCGCGGACCAATGGCCAAAATCCAAGGGTCGCGCCGAGCCCATCTCGAAAGGATCGCCTCCATTGGCGATCTGATGCATGTGCAATTCGGCAGAGCGGCGGACCATATATTCCTCGGCCTGCGGTTGAAACGTGGCCAATTCCTGCGCGTTCTTCTCAAGCCAGAGATAGAAGGCGCGGTCGCGGATCAGCGCGACTTTTACGGCTTCGGAAATCCCGGAAATGCGTTCGCGTTCAGGCAGATGATCCAGAAAATCGAAATCATTCAGAACGGCCCAAGGTGGTGCGAAGGTGCCGATATAGTTTTTGATGCCTTTGAAATTGACCGCATTCTTGACGCCAACACCGCTGTCATTTTGCGACAAAACGGTTGTGGGGATGCGGATGTGCCGCACGCCACGGTGGGACGTTGCGGTGGCAAGGCCGACTGCATCCAAAACAGCACCCCCACCGATCGCAATCACATAGGAATGGCGATCAATCGCATGGGTATGGATCGCGTTTTGCATGCGCTCGACATGGGCCAGATCCTTTTTGACGGTTTCTCCGCCCGGCACCATCATCGGCACGCCAACCAATTCCAGCTGATCGGGGTAGGCGTTGAAATAGGCGAGAATTTTTTTATCCAGACCCATGCCCGCCAAACCCTCATCTATGATAAAAAAGCAGCGGTGCCGTTTTTCGGTTTCGTCCCGCAAAACGACCTGCGCGAACAGCCCATTTGACGGGTCAAAAAGTCCGCGCACAAATGCCACAGGATATTGATAAGGAACGGAAAAGCGCTGCCACCTGATATCGTGAAACGATACCTTTTGCTCGGAGTGAGTTTCATTGTTGTTCATGAGCAATCTTTCCTGAGTTAGATCGGTAAACTAAGATGCTTGACCTGCCAACACGCTGAAGCTTAGGTGGTGATCAAATAGAACTCAAGCATGATGAAAGTGCTGACATGCGGATTTTCTCTGGCATATTTTGTATTTCGATGGCGCTTTTCACAGTCGTGCAGTTCAACGACCCCGACGCTTCCCTTTGGATCGTGATCTATGGAGTGGCTGCGATCTGGTGTGGATTGGCAGCGTTCCGCCCGTCCCTCATAGCGGTTGGCTGGGGCAGACGCCTTTTGATACTTTCCGTCTTGCTGGGTTTGATCGGAGCTATCTGGTATTACCCTAAAACGCCGGGATTCTGGCATACGGACGTATGGTGGGTCACCGAAACAGCCCGCGAAGGCATGGGCATGATCATTGCGTTCGTGGCCATATTAGTCGCATGGCTCACGGTGCGGCGTTTGACGCTGGTGACCTAACCCGAATTATTCATGAAGTGGCGTAAATTGGTTGGCAGGCATAGATCAAGCCGTTGAAATGGCGTATGATTTTGGTGCTTAAACAAGATCACTGACCTCCAGCAGAAAATCCAGCCCGCCATGAATG
>JBLINN010000104.1:0-12654 GCA_047639325.1 Paracoccaceae bacterium
CAGCCGGGATCAGACGGCGAAAATCACGTTCGATCCGCTCGTCGGTTTGCAACACGATCAACCCCAGGTTTGGGCGGGCTTGGGGGGACAGATCATAGGGGTATGTTTTCATCTCTCAGCCCTCTAAAACGATTATCTCGGGCGACGCAGGATCCGACAGAAACTCCGGCGCGCCGGGGGTGATGACGATGTTTTCTTCATGCACCATGATTTTGCCGTCGGCCAAATCCATCCCCGGTTCCAACGTCAGCACCATGCCCGGTTCCAGCACGGTATGATCCGCAGAGATCAGCGACAGCCCTTCGGTCAACTGCATCCCCAACCCATGCCCCAGCCGCCCGGCATCCGACCCACCGGCACCACCGGTCAAAACCTTGTCCATCGCATGAAACAAATCCGCGGCCGTGGCCCCCGGGCGCGCTATGTCGGCCGCTATCTGCGTGGCCTCAACCAAGCGGGCATGGGCATCACGCACCGCCCTACTGGGCGATCCAACCGCAAAATTCCGGTCGAAATCACAGAAATACCCATCGCGCACCAACCCGGTATCCAGCATCAGCACATCCCCGGCTTGCAAAGTCTCCGGCGCAGCGGGCGAGATCACATCCGCATAGCCCCCCTGCCCCGACGCCCCGGCCAGATACGGCACCCAATCGGCACCTTCTTCAAGGCACAGCATCTGAAAGGCGCGAAATACCTGATCCAGCGGCACGCCTGCCTGTGCGATCTGCGGCACCCGCGCAAAGGCCCGGTTGGCGATCTGGCAGGCAGCGTGGATTTTGGCAATCTCAGCCGGTGACTTGACCATGCGCAACCGGCGCATCAGTCCGGCATCATCGGTGAATTCCAGCACCGGAGCCACCCGCTGCAGCCGCTGCCAATCGGCCAGCGGCATCCGCAGATGGCTCTCCAGCCCCATCGGCAGGCCGATACGCGCGCCGGGCCCGGCAATTTCCGTCAGGGTATCGGCCAGCAGGCCGACCCCGTCATCCTGCAAATCCGGGGCGCGCCAACAGCGGATGTCATCAACCCAACTGCCCGCCATCAACGCCCGGCCTATCGACGGGATCACCGCCACCGGTTTGCCATCCCCTGGGACAATCATAAACCAAGGCCGCGTCGGGCTTTCCCAGAACCGGGTCAGAAAGCCGCTGAAATAGCGTACATCCGGTTCGGTTGTCAGCAAGATCGCTGCCAGCCCCGCCTCGGCCATCCGGCTTTGCGCCCGCGCCAGCCGCGCGGCATATTCAGCGTCTGGAAACCCCGGTTCCGGCGCGATCACGGCTCGGCCTCTTCGCTCAGGATGACCAGCACGGTTGATGTGTCTTCCAACCCCAAAGCCGCCCGGTATGGGCCGCTGGTCATCAATCCAGCCAGCCCAGCCGCCCCAGACGGGGTGGTTGGCAGCCCGTGCTCTTGGGCCAGATCCGCACCCGCGATGCCCTCGGCTTCGGTGATCGTGGCAAAGACATCCGCGTCCCGGGCCAGCCCACGCAGGGCGATCAGTGATGGTTCCTTGCAATCAAGCCGCCCCATGACAGATACCGGCCCCTCGGCCTGCACCGGTTTTCCTGCCGCAATTGACGCGGCCAACGCCGGGGCAGCATCGGGTTCCACCACCACAATCCGGGGGGCATCGCCCCATAAGTGCCGCGCCATAGCTGCAACTGCGCCGGCCAAGCCACCAACCCCGGCCTGCAAAAAGATATGGCTGGGGGGCGACGCGATCTGGTCGGCTGTTTCAGCCATCAGCACCAGATAGCCTTCCATCAACCGGTGCGGGCGTTCAAAATACCCGGGCCAGGAACTGTCAGACAGTAACTGCCATCCATTGATCTCTGCCGCGTCGAGAGCAGCCGCCATGCTGGCCTCGTAGGTCTGCCCCTCGCGCACCACCTGCGCGCCCTGTTCGCGCAACCGCTCGGCAAAGCTTTCGGGCACGGTTTCGGCGATATAGATCACCGCGCGCGCGCCAAAGGCCTTTGCCCCTGCGGCCACCGACATCCCGTGATTGCCCGCACTGGCGGTAACATAGGTGACATCACTGACGTCGCCCTGCGTCGCATCATGGGCAATGACATAAGCCGCGCCCAACGCCTTGAAACTGCCCAGCCCCATGCGCCCGCGTTCGTCTTTCACCAACACCTCGCCGACGCTGCAATAGGTCGCCAGCCCCGGCGCAGATAGCAGCGGTGTCACAGCCGCCTTTGGGCAGCGGCGGATCAATGCGGTGGGACGGGCGGCTTCCACGCTGGGCAATGGGACATCATCCAGCATTGGCAGCGCATCGGGATCACCCCGAAATGAGTTTATCAGAATTTTCATCCGCCAACCGGAACCGAAATCACCTGTCCGCGTCAAGCCCGAACTCTGTCCGTGAAAATCATTGCGTCGAATATTGGGCGCATGGCCCGAGGTTTCGGTCGGGTCTCATGACCTGCGACGCCGCACGGGTAGGGAATTCCACACTTGAGGGGACCCACCGAGCAGCTAAGGTCAATCTTATTAATCAATGATTATTTTTACCAGTACGCCAGTAAAGGCCTCATTTTCAAACAAAGGATACATTCGCGATGAAAACGGTTTTTAACTTAATGCTAGCGCTTGTGCTGGTCTCGGGATGCGAGCTTGTCTACATCCCGATTGTCATGGTCGCCATTCCACTTGTCGCCGTTGGGCAGTCTGTCAATATCAAACAAGGTTTCACAATTGTCGACAGAACCCGCAAGCGGCTGGCCGGACCTGCGCCAGAAACCGCCCCGGAAGGCAAAGTCGTGCAGCTAAGCGGGTCCGAGACCGTTTGCACCGGTACTTATGACCACCCCAAGTCGATGTTCAGCGACAGTGCAACCAAATCGACCCTTTCCTGCAGTGACGGGCGAAAAATGTCAGGTACGATTAATGCTGATTTAACCGGTTTTTATAACTTTAGTATTGGGGACAAGACCGAAGACAAAAAGTCGGTTAATCGCCGACCCGCCGATTACTTCTGCAGAGGCAATTACAGCCCACATGCGGGCAATGCGGTGACTTTCGTGGCCAAATGCAGCCCAAGACAGGGCCAAGTGGCTGGATGGACTGCCGTGGTCTCAAGCTATCCGCAGACAGGCGGCAAAATGAAACTGGCTGTCTGGATCCCGCCGAAACCCAAGTGAGCGACCCATCAGGGTTTTATCCAAAGCAACACCCTTGCGTCCGGAATTTTGCCGCAAGGGGTAAAAACGCAAACACCGGGCGCGCGGGCCCGGTGTTACGGCTTTGTCAGACAGGATCAGGCCCGGCGACGACGACCGCCTGAACGGCCTGCGCGTCCCCGGCCCTCTTCCCCGGCTTTTACCGGTAGTTTGTTGGTCCGGATCCATTCGCCGCCATGCGGGTCATTATTGGTCAGGAAATTGGCGGCGCGGATCGCCTCCATTTCCTTGCCAGCGCGGGACATTGTGGACCCCATGCCAAACAGCGATACAAATGTTTCGTCATCCATATCATCGGGCAGGATGATGCCAGCCGCGGCCACTTCGGCCCGCTTTTCGGCTATTTTGGTCTGGTTGACCGGCAAGGCCACCGGATTCATGATAGCACTGGTCATGCCCGCGCCCATGGCCATCGGCAGAAACGCGTTGTTGATGCCGTGTCGGTTAGGCAGGCCAAAACTGATGTTTGACGCGCCACAGGTGGTGTTCACCCCCAGCTCCTCGCGCAAGCGCCGCACCAGTGCAAACACCTGCAACCCGGCTGTGCCCATCGCGCCGATCGGCATCACCAGCGGATCCACCACGATATCATGCGCCGGAATGCCAAAATCGGCGGCGCGTTGCACAATCCTGCGGGCCACTTCGAACCGCACGTCCGGGTCTTCGGAAATCCCAGTGTCGTCGTTGGAAATTGCCACCACCGGTACATTATACTTTTTGACCAGCGGCAGGATCAATTCCATCCGCTCTTCTTCGCCGGTCACCGAATTCAGCAATGGGCGGCCCTCGCACACCTCAAGTCCGGCTTCAAGCGCTGCGGGAACCGAGCTGTCGATACATAAAGGCACGTCCACAAGCCCTTGAACCATCTCAATTACCTTTCGCATCAACGGGGGCTCTGTTTCGTTTGGATTGGGGTTGGAATTGTAAACCACTCCGGCGTTGATATCCAGAATCGTTGCCCCGGCGGCCACCTGCGCAAGCGCATCTTTTTCCACGGTCGAGAAATCCCCGGCCTCTAGTTCAGCCGCCAGTTTCTTGCGACCCGTGGGGTTGATCCGCTCGCCGATCACACAGAACGGCTGGTCAAATCCAATGATGGCGGTCTTGGATTTGCTTTCGACAATAGTGCGGGTCATGGTAGTCCTTTCAGGACAGGATATCAGGATAAAAAATTCAGGTCAGGCGCCTAGGCAGGGGTCGCAGGGTGGCCAGAGGCACCGCCATTATCAATCGCCCAGTTGGCATTGGTCTTGATGCCCCCCAGCGGAAAGAAATGGACCGATGCGATGTTAAAGTCCGGGTGCGCCGCCTTATGCGCCGCCAACTGGCTGATCACCTCGGTGGGTTCATAAGGCAGCAGCAGCTTGGTCACATCCATCGCCCGCTTTTGCAATACTTTCAGCGAAGGCCCAACACCGCAGGTAATGGCGAACCTGATCAGGGTTTGCAGCTTGGCCGGACCGGCAATGCCGATATGGATCGGAATGGTGATCCCGGCCTCGCGCAGCGCATCGGCCCAGGCAATGATCGGCCCAGACTCAAACGCGAACTGGGTGGCCAGCGCCATATCGGCATCGGTGCGATCAAAGAATTTCTGTTTCCACGCAAGTGCTTCGTCGACGTTCTTATTGCTGCCATCCGGGTCTATATCGCGGTTACCTTCGGGGTGCCCTGCCACATGCAACCGCTTGAACCCCGCCTTGTCGAACAACCCGGAGTCCATCAGCTGCATCGAGCTGTGATAGTCACCCACCGGCTGGGCCACGCCACCGGCCAGCAGCAACGCCTGATCCACCCCGGCCTCGCCCTGATAGCGGGCAATCCAGTCGCCCAGCGTGGCGGCATCCTTGATGATCCGCGCCGGGAAATGCGGCATTACCCGATAGCCCTGTTCGGCCAGGCGGCGCGCGGTGCGCACCATGTCGTCAATCGGGGTGCCTTCGATATGGGCGATGTAAACCCGGGTGCCTTCGGGCAGCAGCGCGCGAAAATCTTCGATCTTGTCAGCGGTGCGCGGCATCACTTCGATAGAATAGTCTTGCAGGAAAGCCTCGACAGCCCTGTTAACCGTATCGGTGCCTTGGGCGGCCCGTTTCTTTTTGAAGTTCAACAATGCCATCGTGGCCTCCCATATCGACGTCAGGCTCATGCCCATCCATCATTTGCGATCAGGGCCTTGATCCGGTCCCCGTCATATTCTGCTTCCAGACGCAGCGCCTCGGCTTCAGCAACTTCGCCTGGGTCGCCTTCAACCGCATAAGGTGCCGCCTTGCGCCATTCCGCCAGATAGGCATCAGCGTCGCGGGCGTTTACCTTCATCGCGGCCCGGTCAATCGCTTGTTCAAAGCGTTCTTCCAATGGTCGTTTGGATCCGCGTCGCCCCTTGCCCACAATGACCTGGGCCGGGATATCGCGCCAGTAAACAATGGTAACGTCCGGCATATCTGATTCCTCCGTTTCGCGCCCTGTCTAATCCAACACGGCCCCTCAACAGGGCCTGTTTTCGACAGAACGGCAATTTTCTGCGACTCTTGCCCCTAGACCTAAGCCAGCAACGGAGTGCAGGCCAGCGTCTGAACCGCCCATAATACTCATAACGATGTTGGCCCCAGTGTTGGCCCCAGTGTTGGCCCCAGTGTTGGACCCAGTGTTGGCCCCGGGGCAAACCGGGCCCGTCGTCCGATCCGGCCACACCAGCCTTGCGTAAATACCAATGCCTGCTTATCATTTAATCAACTCGAAATCGGAGGGCGCGACTCATGGCGCCCAAGCGTCCCAAAGGTGCGGGCGCGTTCCCAAAAGCGGTCGAAAGCCCCGCGCCAACATCGCCCAATTCCGATGCGCTTTATGCCGCTTTGGATTTGGGAACAAATAGCTGCCGGATGCTGATTGCCCAACCAAAGGGCAGCGGCTTTCATGTGGTGGACAGTTTTTCCAAGTCGGTCCAGTTGGGATCGGGGCTGGAACGGACCGGGCGATTGTCACGGTCTTCAATGGCGCGCACGATTCAGGCATTGCGGATTTGCCAGCAAAAACTGAAGCGTAACAAGGTCCAGCAGATGCGTCTGGTCACCACAGAGGCCTGTCGCCGCGCGCTGAATTCGCGTGAATTCATGTGTCAGATCAAGCGCGAAACCGGCCTGACGCTGGAAGTGATCCAACCCGAGGAAGAAGCGCGTCTTGCGGTGATTTCCTGCGCACCGCTGGTCAGCACCCATACCGAACAATTGCTGGTGGTGGATATCGGCGGCGGGTCAACCGAACTGGTGTGGATCGACATTTCATCAGTGCCGCGCCGCGACCGCCCCAAGGCGATCATGCGGCTGCACGCCGGGTTCCACCCCGCCGACAGCCCGTTTCCCGCCGCCAAAGTGGTGGACTGGATTTCAGTGCCGCTGGGCGTGGCGACCTTGCGCGATCAGTTCAACGATGTGGAAAACGACGCCGCACGCTTTGCGCTGATGAGCTGGTTTTTTGAGGAAAACCTGGCCGATTTTGCGCCTTATAAGAACATACAAGTGCGCGAAGGCTTTCAGATTGTCGGCACCTCGGGCACGGTCACCACGGTGGCGGCCAGCCATCTGGGGTTAAAGCGTTATGACCGCACCAAGGTGGACGGGCTACGCATGACCTCGGACCAGATCGACAAGGTGATCCGCGGCTATCTGGACCTGGGCCCCACCGGACGCCGCCGCGACCCGCGTATTGGCGAGGACCGTCAGGCGCTGATCATGTCCGGCGCGGCCATTCTGCAGGCGCTGCTGCGCTGCTGGCCCACGGACCGGCTGTCGGTGGCAGATCGCGGCCTGCGCGAAGGATTGCTATATGCGCAGATGAGCGCGGATGGCGTGTTGGAAGACGGGCCGTTCTAAGACAGAACAGGTTCAGTGGCTTTCCCCTGCCGAAAAAGAAGGCGGCGGCAAAGGCAAAAACACCTATACCCATGATTGACCTGATGCGCTTTTGCATTTGATCTTTTATGGTTGTTCGAACCGGCTGCCCCGGTACGGATTCCTTTAAGGACAACATATGACGAAGCGATTTGTATCGATTTTTGCCGCACTGGTCATTTTGACGCTCGGCGCCTGCACAGAAATACCAACTGTCGAACAGCGCGATATCGATGCCTTGGCGCTGGGAATCGAAAACATGGGCCCAGGCGTGGACCGGGGCGAGGCACAGCGCGCCGCGCGCATCGCCTATACCTATTCGCTTCAGCTTGCCAAAGAATACGAGATCACCGATCCCCCCTTGCTGCACAATTACAAGGTCAACAATGGGTTCCGCAAACGGGGTCTGTGCCTGCATTGGGCCGAAGACCTTCAAACCCGCCTGAACAAGGAAAACTTTCGCACGCTGGTGATGCATCGCGCCATTGCCGACCCAAATGCGATCTTCCGGATCGATCATAGCACGGCGGTTATCAGCCAACGCGGAGACACGTTGTATGATGGCATTGTGCTGG
Source organism: Paracoccaceae bacterium (assembly GCA_047639325.1). Taxonomy (GTDB): domain Bacteria; phylum Pseudomonadota; class Alphaproteobacteria; order Rhodobacterales; family Rhodobacteraceae; genus NVQY01. Next base: position 7,663 of record JBLINN010000104.1, read on the forward strand.
ATCCATGGCGCTATAGCGGTGTGTTGCGCTGGTCCCCGACCCGCGAAGACACCCATTACAACTGGCGGCCGCGCATTGACGTGCTGTCAGACAAATACAAGAAACGACAGGCCACGCGACAAGCCGCTATCAACCAGTGACAAACGCCCGATAAGCACCGTTTCAGCCGCGCAGCTGCACTGTCTTGATCACGCGACCTTGCCCCGTTCGCGCAATGTCGCGCCGTCTTTAGCGTGCCCACCTTGCCGATTGCCCGCCAAAGCGCTATCCGACCCCAAGAATGGAGGGCATTCAGTTGGCCAAAAACACATCCGGGCGCGGGCAACGTGATCTGAAGATTCAGGTAAAGACCGCCCGCGGCCGCAAGCTTAGCTCGACCCTCTGGTTGCAGCGGCAGTTGAATGACCCCTATGTCAAGCGCGCGCAGACCGAAGGCTATCGCGGTCGCGCGGCGTTCAAGATACTGGAAGTGGATGAAAAATACCGCTTTTTGGTGCCCGGCGCGCGGGTGGTTGATCTGGGCTGTGCCCCCGGTGGCTGGTTACAGGTGGCGGTCAAACGGGTGAACGCACTGGGCGAACGCCAGGGCAAGGCCGTAGGCCGGATTCTGGGGGTTGATCTGCAAGAGGTCGAACCAGTGGCCGGGGCCGAGGTTCATGTGTTGGACTTTATGGAAGACGGCGCTGACGACAAGGTCAAAGAATGGCTGGGCAGCAAGGCAGATGTGGTGATGTCGGACATGGCGGCGTCTGCATCCGGGCACAAGAAAACCGACCACATGCGGATTATTGCGCTTTGCGAGGCTGCTGCCTGGTTTGCCTTTGACGTGCTGGAACCGGGCGGCACATTTGTTGCCAAGGTGCTGGCTGGCGGGGCCGAGGGTGATTTGCAGAAACTGCTGAAACAGAAATTCACCAAAGTGGCGAATATCAAACCACCTGCATCGCGGGCGGACAGTTCCGAAAAATTCGTCGTGGCAACCGGGTTTCGGGGGTAATTACACCCGCCTGTCGGCGGGCACAGCTGGCCCCCAGGAATTGACCGCCAGTGCGCGCAGCATCGCCGCCTCGTCCTGATCTATCTGCGTCCGCGCGAATTCTCGCACTCGCAAACGGGTCGTGGTTTTTTCGGACATGTTTTGTTGACGCAAAAGTTCAAACAGTTGCGCATGGCGCAATCGGGGCTGGTTGGGATGCATGGCGGTTCTCTGGCAGCTAGAGGTTGGCACGAAGGTTAGGCCATGACTTGTGAACCAACAGTTGGCGCTGGATATGGCGATTCCGCGGCATTCCTGGGGAATCACCTATAACAGGTTGTTTTGGCTTGATTACTTACCGACCTGCCCCAGCATTTGCAGCAAGGCCGGATCATTAGGCGCGTTTTTGATCGCTTCGCGCAGCGTGGCGCGACCCGCCTCTGGCCCTTCCAGCGCCTCTGACAGGCGCACCAGCATTGACCAGGCTTCGGCCCGTTGCGGGTCCATGCGAACAACTTCGCGGAACGCATTCAAAGCGACCGGGAAATTGCGCATTGTCAACGCCATGCCCCCCATCACCAGATGGGTTTCCGGGAAATCCAACCGTCCAGCCAAGGACCGCTGCCAATCGCCCATCGCCTCGCCCAACAACGCGCGTTGCGAGCGCAGCAGCTGTTCGACAGGCGGGTCCAGCAGTTGTTTTGCCGCCGCAATCCGCACCGATCGCATCGGGTCACGCAAAGAGGGCATCAACCGATCCACCCGCACATCCAAGGACGCCCCGCGCTGCAAAACAGCCGCACTGCCCCGGATCACCGGATCAGGATCGCTGAGCAGCGGTGCCGTCAGGTCCGCCAGTTCAGGCGTGGCCTCGGATTGCAGCAAATACAGCGCCGTGGCCCGCACGATACCCGGCTGGGTCGCGTCCAGCGCCAGGTCTTGCAGCGATCCGGCGGCCTGCTGCGGATTGCTGCGCCCGTGGGCCAACACCTGGCCATAATGGGCCCCGCGTTTTTGCGAATTGGGATACCAGGTTTCGATCTGCTGCGCCGCCCAGCCTTGTGTCTGGTCCGCATGGCAATCGGTACAGGCATCCGGTCCGCCGGTTTCGGCCCCCAGATCCGGGCGTGGGATGCGGAACGAATGATCGCGCCGCCCATCCACGCCCATATAGGTGCGTTCGATCATGTGGCAGCTTTTGCACTGCGCGCCTTCGGTGCCCGACGCATGAAAACTGTGGCTGGGGCTGTCGAATTCCGCCAGTGGCAGGGTTGGAAATTCCGGGTTTCCCGCGGGGGAATGGCATTGGGTGCAAACCGCGTTACCTGTCGCCTTAAGCGCCGCATTATGCGGGTTGTGGCAGTTCGTACAGCCCACGCCACGCGCATACATCTTGGATTGCAGGAACGAGCCATAGACGTAAACCTCGTCCTGAATTTGTCCGTCCGCATGGTAAAGACCGGGGCGCAACAGCGCCAATGTATAGGCATCGTGATAGGCGGTACCGGGCGTCGGGTTGCCGTTTCCCAGCGCTTCGCGGCGCGAATGGCAGCCAGCGCATTGCTGAATCTCGGCCTCGGTATTGCCTGCACCAAAGCTGGTGGGAAAGCCAAACGCGCTGAGCTTTTGGGTTTCAGGGGCGGATGTTTTTGTCTTGGTCCAGTCCAGATGGGCCGAGCCCGGGCCGTGGCAGGATTCGCACCCAACCCCGATTTCCGCCTGGGTCGAGCTGTAGCGCCCGGTGCGCGCGCCAAAATTGCGCTGGTATCCGGTGGCATGGCATTCCGCACAGCGCGCGTTCCAGGTTTTATAGGGGCCGGTCCAGTGTAAACCGTCGGTTGGTGGCAGGTCTTGATCGGGATAAAGATGATACCATTGTTGCTTTTCAACGTCCCAGACCACATCAAAGCTTTGCAAGCGGCCCGGGTCGGTTTCCAGCAGATATTGCTGCAACGGCGCGATACCAACCACCGAATGCAATGGGTATTGGGTGGTTTGCCCATCTTTTTCGGTGACTGTAACGGCATATTCCCCGTCCGTCTCGCCGGTGCTGAACCGGGTCAGGGTGCCGTCATGCGCCAGTTCTGCCCCGTCAAAATCACCCAGAACAGTTGTTGGCCCCGGCTTGGTCCAGGCCAAGGCGTGGTGCGAGCTTTGCCATTGCTCGGCCTGTTCGCGATGACAATCGGTGCAGGCCTCTGATCCGACATAAGACAGGGATTGCGCGTGGGCGACGTTTGCCAGTGTCATCAAGGCAAGGCAAAAACCGGCAAACAGGTGTCGTTTCATTCGCAAGTGCGGCTCCTGTTTGGGCGGATTTGATCTATTGCCATCTGTGGACTGTTCGACCCTCAGCGTAAAGCCCCTGTACCGGCTTGTGAACAGGGTTTGCAAAACCTCCCGCCCGGTCATGCCTTGGCCGGATCATCACTCCCGGCCAGAACCCCGTTAAATTCCGCGCCAAAAATCAAGATCGCCGCCATCAGATACATGAATATCAGCGCCGCCATTGTCCCCGCCAACCCGGCATAGACCGCGCTGTAACTGGCAAAACGCGTGATATAATAGGAAAACCCCCAAGTCGCGCTGACCCACAGAACCAAAGTAACCAAAATGCCCGGTAGCATCTGCATCAACGAATGGCGATGCCCCGGCAGCCAGACGTGGCAGGCCGTCACCGCCAGCAACGGCGCCCCCATGGTGAACAGCCAGCTAACGTGATCACTGGTAAACCACGCCTCGACCGGGCCCGGTGTGGCGTCGGTGACCAGGCTAAGATAAAATGGCAGGGCCAGCCCGACCGTTGCTGCCAGAATGACCAACACGCCGCCCACCACCACAAAGGCAAGGCATAACAGGCGCGCCTGCCAAAAGGGCCGATGATCAACGTCCCGATAGGCCAGCGTCATCGCCACCCGCACTGCATCCACCCCGTTCGAGGCAAAGTAGATCGCCAGAACCCCGCCCACGGTCATCAGGCGGCCATTGGTTGCCGTCAGCACCGCGCGCATTTCGGTGGCAATCGGTCCGGCAATCGCCTCGGGCCAGGCGCCAAAAATCAGCTCGACCAGATCGTCAATATCGACATCTTGCGAAAAGGTCCCGGCCAGCGACACGACGAACAGCAGAAACGGAAACAACGCCAGCATCATCGACATGGCTATATGGCTGGACAAAACCCAGCCGCCTTTGCGATTGAACCGCCTTACCGACTGAAGCAACGCGCCGATCACCCGTTGCAGCACTGTCCAGTTTGCGCCGTCCATGTTTTGGTTTTCCCTGCAAAAACAGCCAATGCCCGCGCGGAACGCTATGAAGGTGCCAGCAGCGTTGCACAAGGTCCCGGAACGATGCAACATATCGCGCAACGGGACTGGTGGACAGCTGTGGAAACAAAAGCATGCGTGATTTCAATAAAGCAACGGTTGGTGTTACCGGCAAAGCCCCCGATCTGCCGGGCCTTTGCCCGATCCCCCCAAACCGCGCCGATCTGGCACAAGGGTGACCCGGCCAATGCCCCACCCTGCCCCCGATCCAGCCCCAAAGACCGGCCCCGTCGCGCTGGCGGCCTGGCGTGATGTGCTGCTGATCGGCACGCTTACTGTGTTCAGTCTATACGCCGGGGCGGGTTTTCTGATTCCCCTGACCCTGGCCATTTTGGTGTTTGTCCTGATCAGCGCGCTCAGCGACCGGGTGCGCAACCAGACGGGTGCCCCTGTCTGGCTGGCTAATCTGGTTGGCGTGGCGGCGGTTTTGTCGGGCCTTTTTGTGATCATGTTCATCTTGGGCAATCAGGCCACGCAATTCGCCCGCGCGATTCCGACCTATGAGGCGATGTTTGATTCTGCCCTGACACGAATTGTCGCCGTGATCGGCAATGATGTGGCCAACGCCCTGCGTGATATGCTCGTCAAGGTCGACATGGGGCAGATTGCGCGATCTGCCTTTGGTGGGGCGCGGTCGTTTTTAAGCACCTTCTTTCTGATCTGTCTTTATGTGGCCTTCATGATGGCAGA
>JBLINN010000105.1:0-12448 GCA_047639325.1 Paracoccaceae bacterium
CCCTCCACCGCCAGGCGTGACGGAGATCTTAGGACTTGAGGTCGCTGGAACCATCGTGGAAGTCGGGGAAGGCGTGGACCCTAAGCACCTCAACAGAGAGGTCTGTGCATTGGTCGCAGGTGGTGGTTATGCTGAATACGTCGTTGCTCCACTTCCTCAGGTTCTGCCGATTCCTGCTGGCCTGACAATGATCGAGGCTGCAGCAGTGCCGGAAACGACATTCACAGTCTGGACGAACATGGTTCGAATCGGTCGTCTGAAAAAGGGCGAGGGCATACTAATTCACGGAGGAACAAGCGGAATCGGAACGACTGCAATTCAGATCGCCAAGGCGCTGGGTGCCACGGTCTACGCTACAGCCGGCACAGATGAAAAGGTAAAGCGATGCCTAGACCTCGGGGCCGATGCGGCAATTAACTACCACTCCGAGGACTTCTCCGAACTCGTACTAGAGATGACGTCCGGCCGTGGGGTCGATGCAATCGTCGACTTGGTTTGTGCGGACTATCTGAACCGGAACCTCGCGTGTCTGGCAGAAGATGGTCGGCTCATCGTCGTGTCTTTTCTCGGGGGCGGATCTGCCGAGGTGGATTTCAAGAAACTCGTCCGAAATCGTCATACGATCTGTGGCAGCACGCTGAGACCTCAGAGTGTCGAGCAGAAAGAGGCGATCGCAGCCGACCTTATCGAGCACGTCTGGCCCATGATCGTCGATGGACGCTACCGTCCTTTGATCCAGTCAGTTCACGACTTGGAAGATGCCGCTGCAGCCCATCAGGAAATGGAGGATGGGCACCATATCGGGAAGATAGTTCTCAAGGTGTGCTGAGGTTTTCATGAACTGAAGACTTGATCCAAAATTTTTCGATCTGCCCCCTAGATGGCCTTGTTGCACGGATCATCGATTGGGTTGAGTTTGCCCTTACCAGTAGTTTCGGTCAAGCAACGACCTCGAACGTGGCGCGGCCAAATTCGGTCATTTTGTTGAGAATGCGGGTGCCAATCTTGGCCTCTGTCTTTTGGTTGAGAAAGCTGCGCTCTTTCAGTTTGGGGCCGTTGACCATCTTCCAGCGGCCGATTTGAGTTTCGCCACAACTTCGCTGATTGTAGCCTGTGCTCGCCTGCCAGGCCATGAGTCCACCGGTGCGTATTGCGCAAATGCGCTGATCACGCAGCGTTGGATTGGCTGCAGCATCGGCGCTGAGAACTGCAGTCTTTGGAGGTGGGATGTTGATTTCGAGATCAACCCCAAAGAGTTTTACAAGCAGGTCGCTGGTGGGGCTCCATCATAGGCAACATCAGCGATGAACCGGGTCACGTCCCCGTCAATCTGATCCAGAAGATCGGGAAAGGCAGTCGGATCACCCACACCGTAGATGGTCAAATCCGAGCAGTCGATCTCGCCGGTGGCAAGGTCCAGCCCAAGATGCAGCTTGCGCCAGGATCTCCGTTATGCCCCTGTTTTATGCTTTCTTTGCAGTCATTCGCCTTAGTCAAAGATTTTCAGCCCCGTGCTGTCTATGACAAGATGGATAGGGCCATCCTTTTCAGCACGCGATCTCATTGGCAAGATCAACCCAGCACAGCGACGTGGAAAGGTCGAGTAATTGGGCACATGTAGATCCAGGCCCATGAGCTTGACGAGGCTGCGCACTAAGCCTTCTGTCTGGCACAGCGGTTGCTAAACCATCCCAAGAGTCAAACAAGCAGCGATCGCCAGATCGGAATAGATCGACTGGCGGCTTTGTTGCACTAATCGGTTTGAAGCCGAGCTACCACTTACCCCAGACGGATTTAGCCTAGGGTCACGGTAGGCGTGTTGACGTCCCCGTCGCCCTGAAGGCACCGTCTCCCACGTCATCTCCGCGTCAAACCAGATCGAAAGCGATCCCCTATTTTTCAGCGAAAGGTTATAGTCTGCCCAGTTCCGAGTCTTGTATTTCTTAGGGGTCTTACTGCTCATAACCGCCAGCTATCATGCTGGATTCATGTGGTGAATCCTTGGGGCGCGATTTGTGCAACAAAGCTGAGGTCAATCATTCTGGTGTCCCTCTGCCGTGTCCGGTGGGATTGAAAAATGCTGCTATGGTTTTTCTTATATATTAATGTTAGGAAAGCGCTTAGTGCCGCGATATCGAGGGGCCCGTCCGGTCATGAAACAGAGAATAGCATTGATCACTGGGGCAGGAAGCGGTGTGGGGCTCGCCTGTGCGCAGCGGTTAGCGCGGGACGGTTTCACGATGGTGCTGACCGGACGGCGGCTGCAGGCGCTGGACGATGCCCGTGCCACACTGGAGGGGCAGGGGCATATCGCGGTGGCGGCCGATGTGGGCAGGGAGGCCGACGTTCAGGCACTGCTCGAAACGGTCGAGCGCACCTTTGGCAGGCTGGATCTGCTGTTCAACAATGCCGGCCGCAACGGTCCGGCGGTCGAGGTGGACGCACTTTCGGTAGAGGACTGGAACGACGTCGTCGCGACTAACCTGACGGGCTCGTTCCTGTGCGCGCGGGCAGCCTTCGGGCTGATGAAGCGGCAGAGCCCCAAGGGCGGTCGGATCATCAACAACGGGTCGATTTCCGCCCATGTACCGCGCCCGCTTTCAGTGCCGTATACAGTGACCAAGCACGCTATCACCGGCCTGACGCGGGCGCTGTCGCTGGATGGGCGCAAGCATGACATCGCTTGCGGCCAGATTGACATTGGCAATGCCGCGAGCGAGATGACGGAGCGGATGAAGATCGGGGTTTTGCAACCTGGCGGAAGCCTCGCCCCCGAACCGCGAATGGAAGTGGCGGACGTGGCCGGGACGCTGTCCTACATGGCGGGGCTGCCTGCAGCGTCAAACGCGATGTTTGTGACGGTGATGGCGACGAAGATGCCGTTCGCGGGGCGGGGTTAAAGCACCTTTCCGGGATTCATCAGGTTGTCGGGGTCGATTGCCGACTTGATCTGTTGCATCAGCTCCAGCGCGACGGGATCCTTGTAGCGGCGCAGTTCTGCCCGTTTGAACTTGCCGATACCATGTTCCGCCGAAATAGAGCCGCCCATACCGTGCACGATGTCGTGCACGATGCGGTTGAACTCCGGGTATTCCACGAGAAAATCGGCGTCGGCCATGTCGGTCGGGCGGGACAGGTTGAAGTGCAAGTTGCCGTCGCCGAAATGTCCGAAGGGGCAGGGGCGTAGGCCGGGCATGTGATCCATGCAGGCCTGCGTTGCTATATTGATGAAATCGGCCACCCGCGACACCGGGACGGAGATATCGTGTTTGATCGACGCACCCTCGGGCTTTTGCGCCTCCGACAGGTTCTCGCGCAGGGCCCACAGGGCGTCTTTCTGCGCTTCGGAAGCACCGATGACGGCGTCGATGATTTCCTCCGCCTCAAAGGCACCTTCGAGTGCCGTTTCGAGGCGCGTGTCGAGGTTGCCCTGCGTGCTGGCACTGGTGAGTTCGATCAGGCAATAGGCCGGGTGCGCCTTTGCCATCGGGTCACTGCATCCGGGCGCATGGTCGATAACCATTTGCAGCCCGCGCTGGTCGATGTATTCGAAAGTGGACAGGGTGTCGGCGGCCTGGGCGCGCATGCGCTCGTAGAGGATCAGCGCGCTGTCGGCACCGGTGCACGCGACGAGAGCTGTCGCGCGGGCGACGGGCTTGGGGAAGAGCTTCAGCACGGCGGCTGTGATGATCCCCAGCGTCCCCTCGGCGCCGATGAACAGGTTGCGGAGATCATAGCCGGTATTGTTCTTGCGCAGCCCGTTGAGATCGTTGAGCACGCGGCCATCGGGCAGCACCACCTCGACCCCGAGGACCAGATCGCGGGTATTGCCATAGCGCAGCACCGCGGTACCACCCGCGTTGGTCGACAGGTTGCCGCCGATCTGGCAGGACCCTTCGGAGGCGAGCGACAGGGGAAACAGCGCCTCGACCCTATCGGCGGCCTTCTGAATGTTGGCGAGGATGCAACCGGCCTCGACGGTCATCGTCGCGTTAGTAGCGTCCACATTGCGGATCCGGTTAAGCCTGTCGGTGGTCAGGATGATCCCGCCGTCTGGTACGCCGCCACCTACCAAGCCGGTGTTGCCGCCTTGGGGGATTACAGGAACGCGGGCCGCGTGGCAGAGCCGCAGGCAGGCTGCAACCTCCTGCGTGGAACCCGGGCGCAGGAGCGCCAGTGCAGTGCCAGTGAAAAGGCCGCGATCCTCGACCAGCCGTCCCGACATATCTCCCACTTCGGTGATCAAATGCGCCGTCCCGATGGCCTGCCGGAGGTCGTCCAGCAAGGCGCTGTGATCTGCGCTAGGATCGAATGAAGTTGAACGCAAAGGCACTGCAGGCATCCCGGGGCCCCCTTTCGAATGAAATCAGGCGTTGGCTTTCTGGCGTGCGGAGTCGCGCAGTTTGCCGATGGTTGTCCGGGTGGAGATCTGATTAGGATCGGTCACCAGTTCGATCAGCGAGGGACGGCCGCTGTCGCGGGCGCGTGTGAAGGCCGCGGCGAAATCTGCGGTCTTTGTGACCCGCTCCGCATGGGCGCCCAGACCCTCGGCCATCTTGACAAAGTCCTGGTTCTTCAAAGTGGTGCCGGAGACCCGTTCGGGGTGGTCGCGTTCCTGATGCATGCGGATGGTGCCGTAGATGCCGTTGTTGAACAGCAGGATGATGGGGCGCCCGCCGTATTGCGCGGCGGTGGCCAGCTCGTTGCCGCTCATCATGAATCCGCCGTCGCCGACGAAGGACAGGGCCATCCTGCCTGGATTGGCGATCGAAGCGGCGACGGCGGCGGGCACGGAATAGCCCATCGCGCCGCAGGTCGAGCCTATTATGCGACCGGGTCGGCCGAAACGGAGGAACCGCTGCGCCCAGCCGGTGTGGTTCCCGGCGTCGAGCGTCACCACCGCGTCGTCGGGCAGGCTTTCGCGCAGCTGCGTGAGCGCAACGCCCATGTCGAGCTGCCAGTCGCTGCCGTTGGGTGCCTCGCTGTCGGCGAGGTAGTCATCATGCAGGCGTTTGCACCAGACTTGCCAAGCATCGCCTCGGCCCAAAACGACACCGTCCAGCGCCGCCGCAACGGAAGCCGGGGCGGCCGCCACGCCGAGATCGGGAGAATAGACGCGCCCGATCTCGTCCGCGTCGGGATATATGTGCACCAGTCGGGTTTGCGGATTGGGAGAGGTGATGGAGGTATAGGTCTTTGTGGTAATCTCGCCCAGGCGCGCGCCGATCACGACTAGTAGATCCGCGTCGCGCTGGTGGGCATAGAGCGTTGGCGCGGTGGAAGTTCCGAAGTCGCCGGCAAAGATGGGCGAGAGGTTGTCGACAATGTCCTGCCTGCGGAAGGACGTGGTCACGGGGATGTGGTTCGCCTCAGCAAAGCGGGTGATCGCGGCGGAACTGTCGTCGGACCAGCCGGAGCCGCCCAGCATCAGCAGCGGCCGCTCCGCCATCTTGATCTCTGCCTTAAGGGCTGACAGGCTGTTGTTAGACAGGGCGGCGTGGGTGGCGGCGTAGGGGCGCGCGTCGTCGACGGTGACCACCTCGGTCAGCATGTCTTCGGGGAGGGCGACCACGACTGGGCCTGGGCGGCCCGAGGTCGCGACGCGAAAGGCTCGGGCCATGTATTCGGGCACGCGGCGCGGATCGTCGATCTGCGTCGCCCATTTCGCAATGGGACCGAACATGGCGCGGTAGTCGACCTCCTGAAAGGCCTCGCGGTCGGTAGTGTCGCGCGCGATCTGACCCACCAGCAGGATCATTGGCGTGCTGTCCTGCTGGGCGATGTGAACACCGATCGCTGCGTGGCAGGCCCCCGGGCCACGTGTCACCATGCAGATACCCGGTTTGCCTGTCAGCTTACCGTAGGTTTCGGCCATGTTGGCAGCACCCGCCTCGTGGCGCGCGTTGATGAGCGTGAAGCGATCCTGTACGTCATGCAGCGCATCTAGTACTTCGAGATAGCTTTCGCCGGGGACGCAATAGGCGGTGTCCGCCCCGTGGATCAGAAGTTGATCCACCAGGACCTGTCCGCCAGTGCGGGCCTTTCGGGAAGTGTCTTGCAACATGTAGGGTCGCTCCGTTTCGTTGTTAAAAGTGCTGGTCAGGTGTTGGTGACTGGCCGGTTTGGTGCATCGCGGTACCGGGCCTTTTGCAACAGCAGGATGCCCCCCGCGATGATCAGTCCGGTCGCCGTCAGTCTCAGGTCGGGATAGATCAGCAGCAACGCCGCGGCAAACAGCAGGACTGACATCCAGATCGTCATTTTGCCGAAGAAGTAGCGTTGCAGCGCAGCTGCGAGGATGATGACGCCGATGGTGGCCTGTAAGAGAACCAGCGTGATGTGTAGTGGCGTGCCCTGCATCAGGATACCGGGTTCATAAACGAACATGAACGGCACGATGAAGCCGGTGGCACCCAGTTTGACGGCGGCCCAGCTCGCCTCTAGGATCTTGGCCTGCGACAGGGTATTGGCAGCATAAACGGCCAGGGCGACGGGTGGTGTGATGGCCGACAGGATCGCGAAGTAGAAGACGAAGAGGTGCGCCGCCTCGACTTGTACACCAAGTTTTACCAAGGCGGGAACCAGGAGCGCGACCTGCACGATGTAGGCAGGCGTTGTGGGCATCCCCATTCCGAGGATGATGCCCGCGACCATCGACAAGAGCAGTGCAATGATCAGCTTATCCTTAGCCGCTTCGATGACGAAATTCGAGAAGGTCAGCCCAAGGCCAGTAATATCGATCACGCCCACCACGATCCCAGCGGTCGCACAGGCGGCAGCGATCGCAAGAACGTTGCGCGCCCCGCCTTCCAAAGCATCTAGGATATTGTCGACCGTCACATAGTGTCGTGTCGTCTTGCGCATTGCGGCGACGGGAACGACGGATATGATGCCACAAAGGGCGGCATAGGGGGCTGAATAGCCGATCATCAGCACGGTAATGATAATCACCAGTGGCGCAAAAAGATGCCCGCGCTCCATCAACACTTTCTTCAGAGGCACTTGGTCTTCCTTTGGGACGGACCCGATGCCCTTGCGCTTTGCCTCAAAGTGTACGGCCGCGAATAGGGCGACGTAGAACAGGATGGCGGGGGCTAGTGCATATTTTGCGACTGTCAGATATCCCACACCAAGATATTCGGCCATGACGAAAGCAGCTGCACCCATGACGGGGGGCATGATCTGCCCACCCGTAGAAGCAACGGCTTCCACGGCACCAGCGAATGCGGGCCTGAAGCCCATGCGTTTCATCAGGGGAATGGAAAATGTGCCGGTAGTCATGACGTTGGCCACTGCGGAGCCGGAGACCGCGCCGAACAGGCCCGAAGTGACGCAGGCGACCTTTGCCGGGCCGCCGGCCTGACGCCCGGTGATGGCGACGGCGAAATCCATGAAGAGCTGTCCCACGCCCATTTTCTCGACCAGCGAACCGAATAAAATGAACAGCACCATATATGTAGCGGAGACGGCGATCGGGATGCCGAAGATGCCTTCGGGCGTCATGAATAATTGTTCGAGAATGACCGAGGGCAGTGTGGAGGTGAAGGTCAGGCCGTAGGCCAAGAACAGGATCGCGGTGACGGGTAGCATCGGGCCCAGCATGCGGCGCGTGGCCTCAAGAAGCAGCACGATCAGCGTAATTCCCACTACGATGTCCATCGGCATCACCGGATCGACATAGAGAAACCGCTGCGTAATGTAATCAAGGTTGAGGGACGGGTACAGTGCAGCGCCCATCGCGACGAGGCCGAAAATGACGTCGGACCAGCACGGCACGTCGTTGCGCACGCCTTTGCGGTCAACCGTGATGTAGATCAGAAGAAGCGCCAGCGCGACGTGGACACCGCGCATGATATAGGGGTTGGGAGGGCCGACGAAGGCGACATACAAGTGCCAAAATGCCATGCTGATCAGGACCAACCGGGCTATTCGTGTGATGAGAGGCATTTTATCCAGAAAAATCGACAGTTGCATGGGCGTTCTCGCGTCTAGAGACAAGGGGCCGACACTTGGACGCCCTGCGCTGTAGGGCGGCGAAAGTGCAGATGCCGGACGGGGCCTATCGCACCGTCCGGTCTGATCTTCAGTAGCGGTGGATTACATCCCCGAGACGCCACGCTCAGCGTAAAATTCCCTGGCCGCGGGGTGGAACGGCACGCCGATGTCGGTCGCCATTTGTTCAACCGTCAGGCTGGCCATGGATTGGCTGATCGCGCCGAAGCTTTCGCCGTTGTCGGCAACTGCGGCCAGGACCGCCTTGACTACTTCGCCGTCGTAGTCGCAGGCTGCAATCATGTGCGTGTCGTAGCTGATGGTGTTCACGGTTTCGTCGAAGCCGGGATATACACCCCCGGGCACTTCACGAAGCTGGAAGGCGGCGTTCTGATCCTTGAAGGACTGGAATGTCTCGTCGTCGATGTCGACGATCACGATGTCACGCGACGATGCCAGATCCATAACCGAACCCGTGGGCAGCGAAGAGCCCAGCGTGAAGAAATCCGCTTGGCCGTCCTTCATCTGCGACGCTGAGTCGGAATAGGACGTGTTGGACACGGAGGCTAGATCGTCGAACGTCAGCCCTTGAGTCGCCAACAATTCACGCGTCAGGAATTCGCCGGTGTTGCCAAGCTGCTGCGTGGTTAGGCGCTTGCCCTCCATGTCTGCGACAGTCCTGATCCCGGAATCGGCGAGTGCCACTACCTGGAAGTACTGCGGATAAAGGATGCCGAGGTGGCACACGTTCGTGGTGGCCTCGCGGAACGGCTCTTTGCCTGTCAGGCTGTCAACAGTTGAGGTCGAGTTGGCGAAGGCGATGCCGAATCGGCCCGCGTCCATGCCCACGACGTTCGACACGCCGGCTCCCGGCATTACGGTGATGTCCATGCTGGGGTTTTCGCGTTCGACAATGGCCGCGATCGCGCCACCGACCGGATACCAGGACCCGCCTTGCGAGCCTGTTGCCATGACTAAGTCCTGGGCCTGCGCGGCGATGCCGGTTGCGGCAAAAAGGATGGTAGCCGTCGTGGTCTGGCGGATTGCTTTGTAGAATATTGACATAGAAACTCCTCCCGAGTTTTTTCACTGAGCCGGTAAGGTGTGTTCGACACCCGGCTACTCCCGTTCTCACACCTTGGAAAGACACTGTGCCGCTTTCGTTCTGCTGTCAAATTAAAATACAAATAAATGCAATAATGTATCCTGTAGTAAGGTTTAATGCAGGCATTGCGTGGAGGTATGAGGCTATTATTGACCTAATAACGTATATTTCATTGTATATTGACAACTTGTCGTACAGGTGCACTAATAAAAAAAGATGAGTGTACTAATCAGCAAAATAGGTGCAGCTGCGATGATGTTTAATTTACAAGCGACAACGCCGCTTATTGATGGCGCCACGCTGAGCGATCAAGTGGCGGAAGTGTTACGGCTAAACGTGGTCAATGGAGTTTGGAGCGTTGGCGATGTGCTGCCGTCTGAAAGTGCGCTGGCCAGTGATTTTGATGTGAGCAGGACTGTTATTCGCGAAGCTGTGTCGCGCCTGAAGGCGGAAGGGATGTTGTCGAGCCGGCAAGGACGAGGCGCTTTCGTCACGAGCGATCGTCCGCGGAAAGGCTTTGCGATTCCCGAACGCGATATTGAGAGCCAGCGGAAGCTGGCGCAAATCCTTGAGTTGCGCTTGGGGCTGGAGATCGAGGCGTCCGCAATTGCAGCTGCGCGGGCCAGCCCGGATGCCCGGGCTGAAATCCAACGGGCTGCAGATGCCTTTGATCATTCCAGTGATAGTAGTGGCGCTGGCGTGGCAACGGGTGTCAGCGCCGATTTGAGATTTCACCGCACCATCTGCGAGGCGACCGAAAACAGCTATTACCTGAGTTTGTTCAACTACCTTGCAGCCAGCTTGCGCGAAACGATGCTGGCTGGACGACTTCAAGCGCTTAGACGCGGGGGCGAAAGCCGTAACGCGGTTCAAGAACACCACGATATTGCTGCATCCATTGCACAGGGTGATGCCGAGTTGGCGCGCGAGCGGATGCGGGCCCATTTGAAGATGTCGAGCGCGCGCTTGCTGGAGCAGCTGAAGACCGGCGACGGGCTCGGCGAATGACCATCAGCCCAGCCTTGTTCGCAGCACTTGAAACTCCTGCGTCGCTGACAATTGCCTTGAGCGGAGGCATTGACAGCCTGACCTTATCGGCTGCTGCGGCGCGGGTGCGCGGGGCGGACGGGCTGACCCTGTGTCACGCGGTCTCGCCGGCGGTACCAGCGGCAGCAACGGCGCGGGTGCATGACTTCGCTGCCCGGCACGGGCTTGCACTGCGGGTGGTGGATGCGGGCGAATTTGCCGATGCGTCGTATCGCGCCAACCCGGTCAACCGCTGCTATTTCTGCAAGTCGAACCTCTATGGCACCTTGGCGCGGATGGGGGATGTCGTGGTGGCGGGGACGAACACGGATGACCTGTCGGATTATCGCCCCGGCCTGCAAGCGGCGGGGGAACATGGCGTGTTGCACCCTTTCGTAGATGCGGCGATGTCGAAGGCGGACGTGCGCGTCCTGGCGCGAGTTTTGGGTCTGGGCGATCTGGCTGACCTGCCCGCCGCGCCGTGTCTGGCCAGCCGGATCGAAACCGGCCTGCAGGTGGAACCTGCGGATCTGCGGGTGATCGACCGGGTTGAGACTTTGCTGCGCGAAAGGTTGGGGAATGTCACATTGCGCTGCCGGTTGCTGCGCGTTGGCTGGACGGTCGAGATCGACGCGGGTGTTCATTCGGGTCTTTCGGCAGTGCAGCGTGATGCTATCTGCGCGGAAGTGCGCGAAGCCGTGTCCGACGCCAGATCCGTAAGCCTGCGTGCCTATGTGCGAGGGAGCGCATTTGTCCATGGATGAGGCGCGGCCCGACGGTCATCGCGACGTGACTTTTGATCGTGATCGCGGCAACCGCATCGGGATTGAGGAGGCGGTGCTGTGCGAATATAAGTCCGCCCCGCAGATCGCCGCGATTATGCGTGATGCCGTGACCGAGGGCCGTCGCCTGCTGATGACACGCCTCGACGCTGCGCAGTATGCGGCGTTGCCGAACGATCTGCGGCAGGAGGTGGATTATTGCGATGCTTCGCGGACGGCAATTCTTGGTCAGATAGGTCCGCTGGCGCGCAGTCCACGCATCGCGTTGGCCAGCGCCGGTACGTCGGATTCTGTGCCGATGGCGGAGGCGAGACGAACGCTGGCGTATGGTGGAATGAACGTTACCGAAATTTCCGATGTCGGTGTCGCGGGGCTGTGGCGGCTGTTGGCGCGAGAGAGCCTGCTGCGCGAGATGGACGTGGTGATCGTCTTTGCGGGCATGGATGCGGCGCTGCCGTCGGTGGTGGCGGGGCTGGTGCCGGGCGTGGTGATAGGTGTGCCGACCTCGGTCGGATATGGTGTAGCCAGAGGTGGGCGTGCTGCGCTTGATTCGATGCTGGCCAGTTGCGCCCCCGGCGTGACGGTCGTGAACATCGACAACGGCTATGGCGCGGCCACATCTGCGCTGCGCATGACCAACATGATGCGCCGCGATAGTGTGGAGGGGTAACCGGTGGATGCACCAAAACTGAAAATCCGGAAACGTCAGACGCTGGCGGATCAGCTCTACGGCCAGATCCTCGAACAGATCGTGTCGAACAAGCTTGTGCAGGGGGAGCGGCTGCCGTCGGAGAACCAGATTGCTACCGCCTTTGGCGTGTCCCGCCCCATCGTGCGTGAGGCGCTGCGCAAGCTGCAGGAAGACGGGCTGGCCGAGGCGCGGCGCGGCGTCGGCACCTTCGTACGGCGGCGCCCGTCTGAGAAGCTAATCGAATACGCCACCGCCGATTCCGTTGCCGGGCTGATGCGCGCGATGGAGGCACGGATCACGGTCGAGAATGCAACGGCCCGGATGGCCGCATTGCGCGCCAGTCCCAAGGACCTGACGCAGATAGATGCGGCGTTGCAGGCGCTGGAGGCGTCGATGCAGGCGCGCACGCCGTCCGTCGAGGCGGACTACCAATTCCATCGCGCCATCGCGTCGGCGTCGGGAAACGACGTCTTCATCCAGATGCTCGACTGCGCCCGCGATGCCATCGAGCATGGGATCAACGTGGCCCAGAAGCTGACCCGTGAGGGATCGCAGGCGCGGGTGAATACTGTGATCCGCGAGCACCGGCAGATCCTTGAGGCGATCCGCGCGGGCGACAGCGAGGCGGCGGGCGTGTCGATGGCTTACCACCTGCTTCAGTCGCGCATGCGCATAACCGACCACGCCGGGTTTGCCTGAGCTTTGCCCCGACAAAGGACATACCGATGATTTATGACCACCGCACCTATTGCTGCCGCCCTGGCACTATCAAGAAGCATCTCGCGCTCTACGCCGAGCACGGCTATGCCGTGCAGCTGCGGATTCTGGGGACGCCGTTGGTGTTCGCGCAGA